>NZ_JBIUHC010000027.1:0-79396 GCF_044627735.1 Cupriavidus sp. CuC1
GATGAAACGGATGGCGGATCTCAGCCCATCCCAAATGCTCATTGAGCGCTTGTGCAGTTCGCGCTGACCGTCCCCACGATCTCCGATCGCATCGCTCAGACGGTGGTCAAGCGATATCTGGAGCCGCTCGTGGAACCGGTGTTTCACGGTGACTCATACGGGTATCGTCCCGGACGATCGGCGCATCAGGCGCTCAACGTCACCCGGCAGCGATGCTGGGAGTACGAATGGGTGCTTGACCTCGACATCAAGAATTTCTTCGGTAGTATCGATTGGGAACTCATGATGCGCGCGGTGCGCTGTCACACGGACTGCGGGTGGGTGCTGCTGTATATCGAGCGCTGGCTCAAGGCACCCGTGCAAATGCCTGACGGGGCCGTGGAGTATCCGGACAAGGGCACGCCGCAAGGCGGTGTCGTCAGTCCGGTGCTGGCTAACCTGTTCCTCCACTATGCGTTCGACCGGTGGATGCAGAAATATCACCCGGACGTGCCATTCGCGCGTTATGCCGATGATGTCATCTGTCATTGCAAGAGCGAAGCGCAGGCGCGGCTGCTCAAGCAGGGGCTAGAGACGCGGCTGGCCGAATGCAAGCTGGATTTGCATCCAGAGAAGACCAAGATCGTGTATTGCAAGCAGGCCAACAGGCATGCAAGCTATCCGCTATGTCAGTTCGACTTCCTGGGCTATACGTTCAGACCGCGAAGTGTCAGAAGTCGGGTGGGTAAGCTGTCGGTTGGCTTCGTGCCTGCAGTCAGTAACAAGGCTGCAAAAGCGATGCGACAAGAGTTGCGTCGCCGCAGTGTGTTGCACCGCTATGACTTGAGTTTGACTGAGTTGGCTGACCGAACGCGTCCGACGTTGCTTGGTTGGATTCACTACTACGGTCGATTCTATCGGTCTGCGCTGGGGCGGGTACTGCTTGTGCTCGATGCCGCACTGGTCCGCTGGGCGCAACGGAAGTACAAACATCTCCGCGGTCGTAAGCTGCGTGCAGCGGCATGGCTACGAGACGTCAAGTCTCGGCAGCCGGGCCTCTTTGCGCACTGGGCCGTGGAGACCACGGTTGGACGATAGGAGCCGGATGAATCGAGAGGTTCACGTCCGGTTCTGTGAGGGCGTGAGGGTGCGATTCCCTTGCGCTACTCGACTATTTCGCGGGAGTTTCGGACCGGAGTCATACCGACGCTTCGTGCGGATCGACTTCGGGCACGCCTCGCGACTAGGCGCGAATAATGGCAGGAGTACGCGCAGACCAGGATTGCCCCATGCCAGGGCAGGGCTTCGCTAGGCATTCCGGGTACGCCGCGCCGGCATGGCTGGTTGCTCTATGCCTTGGCAAGATGGCGCTCAAACCATTGGGTCGCCAGCCGAGCGACCGTTTCCAGTGCACCGGGCTCTTCGAACAAGTGGGTGGCACCAGGCACAATGTCAAGTTCCTTTTGGCATATAAGCAAGGCAAATGCCGACTCATTTCGTTCGATCACGCTTGAATCGAGCCCTCCAATGATCAACAAGGTAGGCGCAAGCAACTTTGCGAGAGCGTCACGACCCGCCAAATCGACTCTGCCACCTCGTGAGACGATAGCGTGGATTTGGATTGGCGACGTGCTCGCGGCACGGATTGCCGCGGCGGCGCCAATGCTTGCCCCAAAATAGCCCAACGGCAGCGGTATCGCCTGCTGCTGTGCCACCCACTTTGTCGCCTGCACTAGCCGCTCAGCCAGTAGATCAACGTCGAAACGGGTGGCCGGGATGCTGTCCTCCTGCGGCAATAGGAGGTCCATCAGCAGCGTTCCCATGCCGCTTCGATTGAGTTCGGCGGCCACGTACTTGTTCCGCGGGCTATGTCGGGAACTGCCGCTACCATGCGCAAACAATACCAAGGAGCCGGCACCCGGCGGCAGTGTGAGTATGCCCTGCAGGTACACGTTCCCGGCCGGGATCACAACTTCCCGTGCCGCTGAGTCAGTCCACATGGCGCGATCCCTCATCAGATGCGCTTTGACGCGTGCAGCCTTACAGCCGCTTCCTTCCCTGATCACTATAGTAGGGCGGACGGAGCAGCGTGGCGAGTTGCCGTCTCGTATCGGCATCGGTGCGTCAGCCGCCAACGCTCTCACGACCATCCAATCCGGTGGGCGTTCCCGGTAGCCTGATGGCGGACGTCGTCCTCCGTATGCAGGTAGCCGCTGGTGGTCGAGATGGAGGCGTGCCCGAAATTGTCCCGCCCAAAGCGCAGGTCGAGCTGCTGATCGGTCATGTGGCTGCCGGCGGTGTGACGCAACCAGTGCGCTGACGCGCTGGCCAGCACGTCAGTTGGCCTTCCCAATCGGGGCCGCGTGCAAGCAGACGTTCGGCCGCCATCGCGAACACTTCCTTGAACACCAGGTGCAGGGCGCCGCGACAAGGGCCGTTCCTTGTCGGCGATCGGCAGAGCGGTACCACCGGTGAAGATAGAGGTGCGCGAAGTACTATGCAGCACCCACAGATCAACCGTTGGAATGCCAATGGTATCATTTGGTATACTTAGATGGGGATTTGGCCTTTCGAACGCATGAGCTGTGCAGAATGCGTTGTCTGGTTCGTGCAGTATGAGATTTCCTGTAGTCTTCGCTTACCAATATTCCCTATGACACTACAACCAAAACAGAGTATGGCCGCCGAGATCAAGGCTGCCATCGAGGCAGAGATCGAGAGCGGTAAGCTACCGCCGGGGGCGCTGCTGGACGAGCGCACGCTGGCTGAGCGCTTTGGTGTCTCCCGTACGCCGGTGCGCGAGGCCTTGCAGCAGCTTGCGGTACAGAATCTCGTGCGCATCGCTCCCCGCGTCGGCGTCTTCGTGTCACGGCTGTCGGTCACGCAACTGCGTGAAACGCTCGAGTTGCTTGGCGAACTCGAGGCCGTCGCTGCCAAACTTGCGGCGCGGCGGATGGACGACGAGCAGCGGTCGTTGCTCGAGACGAGCATGGCGCAGTGCGTCGAGGCGTCCAACGATAACAATGGGAAACGATTTGCCGAGGCCAATGCTGCGTTCCATGACCTGATCTATTCCGGCAGCCACAACGAATACCTTGCCCAGCAGATTCACGGCATCCGGCGTCTGATGCAGCGCTATCGGCCAAAGATTTTCCTGACGCCGGCGCAACGGCAGAAAGCATTGCAAGACCATCAGAAACTGGCTGATGCGATTCTCCATGGCGACGAGATCGCGGCGCATGACGCCATGCTCCAGCATGCGCCGGTGGGAACCACCGGATTTTCCGAGTTTCTCTCGACGCTGCCGGCGAGTTACCTCGAAAACGAGGTGGGGCAGGGTGGTTCGCCCTCCGCGGCAACATCCGGCACCAAGCGGCCGAGGGGTGGCGGTACCTCCGAGGAAGGCGACGCCAAGCCCAGGGCCAGACGCGGCCTGAGCCGCGCCACTGTTAGCTGATTTCGCATGCCCCCAAGGGGTGGGGGCGGGCATCGGCCGAAAACTCGCTCCGGCAGGCCGCCGGAGCTGCGCTTAGAACTTATGCCGCATGCCGATGGCAACCCCGATCTGATTGTGCTCATTGGCGGCAAGCTGGTACGCAGCAATGGCACCGTTGAAGTTCTCGAAGTTCAGCGCGGCGTTCTTCGTGTATGCGGTGCTCAGGTAAACGTCGGTGCGCTTGGACAGGGAATAGTCCGCGACGAGCGTGAGCTGCCACGGATTGCTTGGGTTAGTGCTGCCAGTCGCCGTGCGCAGGGAGCGCAAGTTGTCGTAATACACCACGCCCGTCAATACCAGTGCTTGTGTTGCCTGGTAGTTCAAGCCAAGCCACCAGATATCATCGCGCGCGACCGTGCCGGCGGCCGTTGCGCCGTTCTTGCCGTAACGGTAGGCGGCTTGGGCGAGCAATTTCGGTGTGATCTGGTAACGCACGCCGACGGCTGCCTTCTGGGCTCGCGTGTAGTTGCCACCGGTCGCGGGGCCGTTCACATTGTCGTAGGCGACGGCGATGCCGCCTGATCCAAACGAGTAATCAGCGCCCGCGCCATAGCCGGCCGAGCCTTGCGTCGAACCGGGTTGCTCGCCGAAGCTCCAGTGCGCTTCGGTCGTCAGCGGGCCGAAACTGCCATGGTACTTCACCATATTGTTTTCTCGAAGCGACCCACCGGCAATTTGCGTCACTGGCTCGTACAGCGTGGCATATGCGGTGGGCGAGTAGTTCGCCATGATCAGGAAGAGCGACGTGTATTGCCGCCCGAGCGTCAGTTGATGGCTGCCGGACGCAAGCCCCACCCATGCCTGGCGTCCGAACAGCAGGCCGCCCTGCCCGGATGTGCCTGTGTCGATGTTGAAGCCACTTTCCAGGGCAAAGATCGCTTTGTTTCCGCCGCCGAGATCTTCGGCGCCACGCAAGCCCCAGCGGCTCGGGGACAGTCCTCCCGAATTCAGCGCTACCTTCGAATGGCCGTTGGCACCGCTGCCCAGGTTGTGATTGGTGTACTCGATATTGGCATCAACGACCCCATACAGGGTGACCGATGACTGGGCAAATGCCGCCATGCTTGCGATGGCGCATCCAACGCCGACGATACTTTTCTTCATGAACCTTCTCCTCCGTGTTGATCCAGGTTGCGCTCTGGTTTCCGTATTGGCGAATTTGCGCCGCCGGATTCCATAATTGCACATTGGTATGTATGTGGACGTTAGTGGTATACGTTAATGTTGTTATATGAATACGAAATCGCTGGTTTTGTACGAGCGAGGCCTGAGAAATGCGGTGGGCGCGGCAGCAGGGCATGCAATGCGCACGCGCTTTGGCGCGCGACCCGGACGCAAGCCCGGGTCGGATCTGCGCCTCATCAGGCGGTGGAGCAAGCCAGGCGTGCCGAGTTCACGGCCTGCCCGCCGCGCGCCTATGGCGCCGGCCATGCCGTCTTGTTCTCAGGTGCGTATTTGTAGATCGGCAAAACGCCCGTTCTCTCGTGCCAGGCGCTCGAGCAGGGGAGCAGGCTGCCACCAGAAGCCATGCTGCTCGTGGAAGCGCTTGATGTCCGCGTAGACCTTGGCCAGCCCGATGCGGTCGGCGTAGTACATTGGCCCGCCGTGGTGAGCCGGGAAGCCATAGCCTGTGACGTATACGATGTCGATATCGCTTGGGCGCAGCGCGATGCCTTGCTCGAGGAGTCTCGCGCCTTCATTGATCATGCCGTAAAGGCAGCGTTTGATGATCTCCTCCTCGGAAATCGGCTGGCGCGCGATCCCCAGCCGGGCCGACTCGCGAACGATGAAGTCTTCGACCACCGGATCGCGCAGCGGCGTGCGGCTGCCCGGCTCGTATCGGTACCAGCCGGCTCCACTCTTTTGCCCGAGCCGTCCCATCTCCGTCAGCTTCATGATCAGGTCGTTCCAGCGCCGATCATTGGGCCGCGTCGCCATCTGGGCCTTGCGGGTCTGGTAGCCAACATCGTTGCCGGCCATGTCGTGCACGGCGAAGATGCCCATGGCATAGCCGAAGCGTGTCAGGGCCTGGTCGACCTCGTGGGGTAGTGCGCCTTCTTCGAGCAGGAAGTGCGCTTCGCGCGTGTAGTTGCGGAACAGCGCATTGCCGATAAAGCCGGGATAGATGCGCGCGAGCACGGAGATCTTGCCCATGCGCCGGCCGAGTTCCATCAGCGTGGCGATGACGTCCGGGGCGGTTCGCTGCGCGCGCACGACTTCCAGCAGGCGCATGACATGCGCCGGACTGAAGAAATGGGCGCCTACGACGTCCTGATGCCTTTGCGTGACCGCGGCAATCGCGTCGACATCCAGCCCGGAGGTGTTGGTGGCGAGGATAGCCCCCGGTTTGGCGATGGTGTCTAGTTGGCGGAATATTTGCTGTTTGAGCGCCAGGTCCTCGAAGACGGCTTCGATCACGAGGTCCGCGTGCCTTGCTTGTGCCATGTCGATCGAGCCGCTGATCAGGGCGATGCGCCGGTCCATTTCAGACCGTTCCAGCCGACCGCGCGAAACGCTGCCAGTGTAGTTGTCGCGCACCCGGCGCAGGCCGCCATCCAGGGCTTCCTGGCCGCTATCGATCAGGGTCACCGGAATGCCGATGTTGGCGAGCGCCATGGCGATGCCGCCGCCCATGGTTCCGGCGCCGATCACGGCCACGCTGCCGATCGGGCGCAGCGGCAGGTTGGCAGGGATGTCGGGAATCTTCGCCGCTTCGGCCTCGGCGAAGCGGATATGGGCTGCAGCGGCATCGCGCTCCGCTTGTGTGTCGGGCTGTGCGCGGGCGTCGTCAGGAGACATAGCGGTCATGGTCATATTCAGTCCAGTTGGGTTCCGGGGGCGACGAGCGGCTTGGCCCGCCCTTCGACGAATTCGCGCAGACGCTCGGCGGTCTCCGGGGAGCGCGCCATGTTGGAGTTCAGGTACTCCATGAACAGGCCGTCGTCGTGCGACAGGTCGTTGATGCGCGGCAATACGTTGGTGATCCGCCAGTTGGTGTCCGGTGTATTCCGCGCGATCGTCGCTGCCAGCTCACGCGCCTTATCGAGTGCATTGCCGGTCGGCACAACGTAGCGCACGATATGCTCGCGCTCGCCTTCGGCTGCCGTTAGCAGGCGGCCGGTCAGCATCATGTCGGCCATGACGGTGTAGCCGACCACCCGTTGTACGCGGACCGTGCCGCCTCCGCCGACGAAGATGCCGCGCTGGCCTTCGGGCAGTCCGAAGAACGCCGAGTCGTCCGCCACGCGGATATGCGCCGCCGTGGCCAGTTCGAGGCCGCCGCCCACCACGGCGCCATGCAGCGCAGCAACGAACGGGATGGGGCCGCGGGCAATGATGTCGAACACCTCATGCCATGAATGGCGCCGGCGTTTGCGCGGGCGCACAGCCTCGCCGGCCGCGCGTGCCAGGGCTTCCTTCAGGTCCAGGCCTGCGCAGAAGTTGCTGCCATGTCCGAACAGCACGCCGACGTCGGCTTCTTCGCCGGCGCGTACGACGGCATCGCGCAGGGCGCAAATCACCTCTTCATTGATGGCGTTGCGCTTGTCGGGACGGTTCAGGCCGATCAGTGCGACCGGGCCTTCGAGTTCGTAGGTAACGAGTTCGGCGCTCATATCTGTCATTCCATTGAGTAGGGAAATCGGGGTTTCGTAGGTTCTGCAGGACTAGAGATCCAGCACCAGCTTGCTGCCCTTCGCGCCTGAACAGCAGATCATCATGCGTTGATTCGACGCCTTCTCCGCTTCGCTGAGCACCAGGTCGCGGTGGTCTGGCAGCCCTGCGAGCACGCGCACCTCGCAGGTGCCGCAAATACCCTCCTGGCACGAGTAGGGCGGCTCGATGCCGGCATTGAGCAGACAGTCGAGAATGGTCTGTCCGCTGGCTATCTCGATGCTGCGGCCGCTGCGCGCCAGTTCGACCGTGAAGCCGCCTGCGGTGGCGGCGCTCTCGCGCGCAGCGAAATATTCCCTGTGCACTCGCTCGGGCGGCAGGCCTGCGGTGGCTTGCTCGAAGGCGTCCAGCATGGGCATCGGGCCGCAGCAGTAGACATGGGCGCCGGCCGGCAGCGCGTCGGTGATGGCGGCGATGTCGAGCATGCTGCCGCCGGGCTCGCGGTCGAAGCTGAGCTGGAGCGTGGCCCCGGAATCGTCCCGCAGTGCCTGCAGGGTCTCGACGAAGGCGGCATTCTTGCGTGTGCGTGCCGCGTAGAAGAGCTGCCACGGCCGGCCCAGCGTCTGCAGGCGGCGGATCATGCCGAGGACCGGCGTGATGCCGATGCCGCCGGCAATGAAGACGCTCGACGCGGCCGCTTCCTCGAGCGGGAAGTTGTTGCGCGGCGCACTGACGGTCAGGGTGTCGCCCGGGCGCAGCACTTCGTGCAGATAGCGCGAGCCGCCGCGGCTCTGCGGGTCCTTGTTGACGCCGATCAGGTAGCGATGCCGTTCTTGCGGCGAGTTGAACAGGGAATAGTTGCGGATCAAGCCGTTGGGCAGATGCACGTCGATGTGCGCCCCGGCTTCGAACGGCGGGAGTTCCTTGTGCGGGGCTACCGGCCAGAGTTCGTAGCTGAGGATGCCTTCCGCTTCCCAGGTAATGGATTTGACCCTGACTTGCAGTGTCTCGGTAATGCTCATGGGTGTCTCCCGGGGTTGGGCCTGCGTGGGTTCGTGGCGGATGGCTCTGGCTAGATCTCGACCACGTCAATGTCCTTGAGCTTCACGCCCGTGGCTGCCTCGTAGGCGCGCTTGACCTCGTCCGGCTGGCCGGCGTGGAAAATGAAGTGGAACAACAGCTTGTTCCACTTCGGATGGTTGGCGTACTGCTCCAGCGCCAGGCCCTCCAGGAAGAAGGCGCGCGAGTCGCAGGGCAGCATCACGCGATGGTTGGCCTGCGGATCGCGGATCAGCCCCTTGGGATCCCGGCCCTGCGCCACGGCGTCGATATCGTCGAACAGGCGGCGGCGGATCATGGCGATGCCGCGGTCGCTGGAGCCGAGGTTCTCCTGGCTGCGGTCGGTGACACGGCCCTGGCCGACCCAGGCGATGATGTCCTGGTTAATGACATGGCTTGAGATCCATCGGCCGGTGCGCGCGTCGCGGATCGGACTGGTCCACGAAGGGATCACGGCTTGCTCGTAGGGCTCGGCCTCGCGTGGCACGCGGATGAAGGACCAGGTCACGCTCAGCATGTTCTCGTCGTCGACGGGAACACGCCATTCGAAGTGGTCGCCAAGAAAGAACCCGTTGGGCCATAGGCAGACGCGGCCGATGGTCCATAGCGGATGGTGCTCGTCCGTGTCTTCGCTGATGCGTTTGTAGAGGAAGCCGTGCTCGAATTCCTCGAAATCGAGCCGCAGGTGCCGTGGCGCGTAGCCTGCGGAATCGCCGCGGAGCCGGCGGCCCCAGTTGGCGTGCATCCACTCGAAGTGCACCGGATCGATTGAGTTCTCTTGTGCTTGCAGCCAGTTGCAGGGCACCTCGGCAAAGACCACCTGGACGAAGCCGTTGCGCCAGCTGAACGGCTCCCAGTCCGGCAGCAGTGGTGCCGGCTGTGGACCCATATAGGCCCATAGCATGCCGGCCTTGGCCTGGACCTGGTAGGCCTTGAGGCGCACGCGCGCCTTCAGCCTGCCATGCGGATCGGCCATTTGCTCGAAGGGCTGGTCGACGCAGCGGCCCTGCTGGTCGTATTGCCAGCCGTGGTAGTTGCAGCGCAGCCCGCATTGCTCGACGTAGCCGTAGGCCAGGTCGGCGCGGCGGTGCGCGCAATGCCGGTCAACCAGGCCGTAGGTGCCGCTCAGGTCCTTGTAGAGCACCAGGTCCTCGCCCATCAGGCGCACCGGCTTGATGGGGTTGCGGTCCAGTTCGTCGATGCCGGCGATCGGGTGCCAGTGTCGCCTCAACACTTCGCCCATTGGCGTGTCCGGCCCCACTTGGGTCAGCTGACGATTCTTGTCCTCACTAAGCATTGGCGTGTTCCTGCGGGCGATTGGCTACTCCGGTTTGAAGCCGGACGCCTTGATGATGGGTTCCCAGGCCGCGAGCTCGGCGCGTTGCCTGCGGGCCATATCCTGGGCATCGATAAAGTCCGGCACTACCGCCAGGCGCTTCATCAGGAACTCGGTGGTTTGCGGCATGGACAGAATCTTGCGCAACGCCTGCTGCATCCGTTCGAGCTCGGCCCCCGGGGTTCCGGCTGGCGCCCACATTGCGGTCCAGCCGTCGCCGGAGGTCACGTTGATGCCTTGCTCGGCCATGGTCGGGATATCCGGGGCCAGAGGCGAGCGCTTCGCGCTGAAAATGCCGATCATCCGCACCTTGCCGGTGCGGTGGTACTTCAGCATGTCGTCCAGCAACGTCACGGCCGCGGGTACGTGGCCTCCCACCAGGTCGTTGATCAGGGGCGGCGTGCCCTTGTAGGGCGCCACCGACAGCGCGATGCCAGCCGCCCTGGCGAACTGCATCCCGAGAAAGTGGTTCATGCCGCCCAGGCCCGGCGTGCCGAAGACGGCGCTGTCGGGATGCTTCCTGACCCAATCCACGAATTCGCGCGCATTGCTGACGCCCGTATCCATCCGTACTGCCATCCCCAATGGGTAAGAGACCAGGCCGGCCACCGGAGCAAAGTCGCGCCAGAGCTTCCACCTGAGCTGCGGCCCGAAGACCAGTGTCTGGAAGGTCGGCGTTGCATTGGGTGCGATCATGTAGGTGAGGCCGTCCGGCTTCGCCGCCATCAGCACGTCCGCGGCGAGACGGCCGCCAACGCCGACATGGCTTTCGATGATGACCGGCTGTTCCAGGATCTGCGGCAGCCAATCGGCGAAGTAACGGGCGATCGCGTCGGTGCCGCCGCCGGGCGGCAGCCCTAGCAGGATGCGGATCACGGGCTTTCCCTGCATGCCGGCGTACGCTGCGGCAGGCGCGGCGAGGCCCGCGCACGCCGCCAGCAGGAGCCGGCGTCGGCGGTAGCTTGTCATGCTTGTCTCCGTATTTTCTTGTGACGGTGCGGATGGCTCAGGGCGTTTGCGTCAGCGTGCGCCAGTCGCTGCCTGCCGGCAGCACGCCACCGACGGACGCCGCCTTGGCGTAGTCGAGATCTGGGTTGTCGGCCAGCGTCGGCGTCTTGCCCGCCGTGAACTCGCGCACGGACTTGAGAAGAGCCTGCCGCACGCGCAGTACCGCGCCGTCGGCCGAGCAGAGCTGTTCGGTGGTGCGGTCCACGATGGGTCCCTGGCCGATAAACATGGCGAAGTCTTCGGTACCCAGGTGTTGCGGGAAACCGGTGGCATGGCCGCGCTTCATCAGTTCGCGGTTCTGGCCCCAGTTGTTCTCGGGCCCTCCCGGCGGGAGCGGCGGGAACCCCCACACATCTGGGGTGGCGGACATCACGGTCATGCCTAGTGGCCGGTGCGGGTTGAAATGCACGAACCACGCGCGGTGCGTGACATCGTCCACCGGCGTGGAGAAGAACACCGTGCCGGGGCCCTTGGCATCGGGCGCGCAGATGATGCCGTACCACGGCATGACGAAGTTGTTGACGCGCGCGTACATCTTGTCGTCGGGCAGGGCGCGCACGGCGGCGTAGCGGTAGCCGTACGGCATGTCTTCGAATTCCAGCCGCGGCGCCAGCGCCTGGGTCATGTGCAGGCGCTCGTTGCCCGCGCCGGCGGTAATCTGCGTGGTGGATTCATGCAGCACGCCGACGTGTGAAGAGTCCATCGAGGCTTCCACGCCCTGCACCCAGTTGGTCGGCACTTCCTGGCTGGTGACCGAACGCTGGTCTTCCGGCAGGCGGGTGAACGGCAGGTCGGGAAATTTGGGCGGCTGTTCGCCTTTGCCCAGCCACACCCAGACAATGCCGCCGCGTTCCTCCACGCTATAGCGGTTGACGCGCACATGCTTGCAGAACTGCGACTGATCGCCCATGTGGTTCGGCGCTTCGATGACCTCGCCGCTGGCATTGAGCTTCCAGCCGTGAAAGATGCAACGCAGGCCGTTGTCTTCGTTGCGGCCCATCAGCAGGGAAGCCTTGCGGTGCGGGCACTGCTCGTCGAGCACGCCAACATGGCCATCGGTGGCGCGAAACGCCACGTAGTTGGTGCCCAGCAGCCGCACGCGCACCGGTGCGCCGTCCGCCACCAGCTTGGCCGAGGGTACAGCCGGGATCCAGTAGTGCTGGCGAATCATCTCGCCCATCGGCGCGCCGTTTTCCACGCGGGTGAGCAGTTCGTTGTCTTCGCGGGTCATGGCCATGATCAGCACTCCTCGTCTTTGCGGAAAGCGCGCGAATAGACGCGGGTGCAATTGCACTCGAAGATGTTCCTGCGCTCTTGCTCGCTGAGCCAGTCGATGCTCTCGATCACCGGCTTCATGTCGTCATAATCGCGTCCGGAGACCGGATCGCGCGCGCTGCCGGTGCCCGGCTTTTCCGTGCCGAACAGCACGTTGTCGGTGCCGGCTACCTTGAGCAGCAGCTCAATGGCTTCCTTGGAATAGTTGCAGGTGTCGAAGTACAAGCGCTTGAGCTGTTCGTCGAAGCTCACCGTATCGCCCTTGCGGACCGACCATGAGCGAAAACGTCCCATCTGGTAGGGAATCGCGCCGCCGCCATGTGCCACGACGATCTTCAGGCCCGGGTATGTGTCAAAGACCTTGGAGCCCAGCAGCGAGACGATGGCAATGCTCTCTTCGTTGATGAACTTCAGGGTATAGGACTCGCGCGCGCTGCAGCTGCCGGCCGAGTGGATCAGGCCCGGTACGTCGAGTTTGGTCATGGCATCGTAGAGCGGATACCAGAACGGATCACCGAGGCCGGGAGGCGTGGGGCCTTCGCCTTCGGTCGGGTCGGGGTTGATCAGGCAGCCGACAAAGCCGAGTTCCTTGACGCAGCGTTCCAGCTCGGGCACTGCACGCAGCGCCGGCGATTCGTTCATGTATTGGGGCAATCCCGCGACACCGCGGAAACGGTCCGGGAACAGCGCCACGAAGCGTGCGATCAGGTCGTTGCAATGGCGCGACCACAACTCGGTCACGCGGCCGGGCTTGACCGAGTGCATCTGCAAGTAGGGACGCGGCGAAATGAACTGCACGTCGGTGCCGACGTTGTCCATGCTCTGAACCAGTTCCTCGGCCACCTTGCGCACGGAAGCATCCGGCACCTTCGGCGTGGTTGACGGGTTGGCACGGCCTCCTACCAGCTCCGCCATGTAGCGGAAGCTTTCGGGAGGCATGACGATATGCGCGTGGGAATCGATGATCATGAGGTTCAGCCTTTGGTTTCGCTGGCCACAACGGCCATGCATTCAAGTTGCAGCAACATGCCGTGCTGGAGGTCGTGTACGACGATGTGCCGCGCGGGACGGTCGAGGGGGTCGGGGAAATAGTGCAGCCACTCACCGTTGACCGCCTCGCGCACGCTGTTGTCCTTCACGTAGACGGTGAGCTTGACCAGGTCGGCGAGGGTCGCGCCCCCGACTTCAAGCAGCCGCCGCAGGTTCGAAAAAGCCAGTTCCGCCTGCGCAGCGGCATCCGCCGGGAGTCTGCCGGTGGCGGGATCCTTGCCGGCAATCGCCGAGGAGCAGATGATGTTGCCCACGCGAGCGCCGACCGGGATCGGCGCGTTGTGCGCCAGGCCGGGGACATCGAGCGAGCGGAGCGTACGTGTCATGGAATGCCTCTGTCAGGGAGTTTCGGTGCTGGTTTCGCCTGCGAAGAAGTTCATCGGCACAGTGGCCAGGAACTCGGAAAAACCGGTGGTACCGGCGGGCACGTGCAACAGCATCGCGGCGCCTGCCTGCAGTTCGTCACCGGACTGGATGGCGCGCGCGATCTCCTGGTGATCGCTCAGGGACCTGGCGATCTGGCTCCTGTTCAGGAAATCCTGGGTGCGGTAGCGCTGCAGGCGCCTGCGTGCCTGGCGGATATGCTCGGCCAGATACGCATTGCGGCAGCCCGCGTAAATTGCCTCGTGGAACAGGGCATTGGCGGCCGCATACGCTTGCTGGCCGCCTGTCTCCGCGGCTTGCCGGCAGTGGTGAATGCCCGCATCGAGCGCGGCGTGCAGGCTTTCGTCGGCTCGCCGGGCGGCCAGCCTGGCGCACAGCGACTCAAGTTCCCCCACGTATTCGAGCATTGCCCGCACTTTGCTGATCGAAAGCCGCGCCACCGTTGCACACTGACGCGGCGCGATGCAGACCAGTTCGCGCGCCGCAAGCTGCTGCAACGCTTCGCGAACGGGCGTGCGCGACACGTCGAAGCGCACCGCCAGCGCACGCTCATCCAGCGCGCTGCCAGGTGGCAGGATGCCCTTTTCGATTTCCTCCTCCAGCGTGGCGCGAATGTCTATGGCGAGGCCCGTGCGCGGCGCTGGATCGGCTGCCGCGGACAAGGCCATCCCCTCGCTGGGGAGAGGGCGGGTGCGAACGGAGGTTGAAGTCATCAGCGGTTTACGTTGAAGGTCACGGCCGGCGATAGACCAGGGTTGCCAAAAATATACAACAATAGTTTTCTGGTATGCAAACAGAATATTTTTCTGGTGCCTGGAAAAAGGCAGTTGCTGCTGGGTTGTTGCTGGGTTGCGGGTGGAAAACAGCACTTGATCGACATGCTGCCAGTACTTCCGAGAGCACCTACAGCCATCCTGGTTCCTCCGGAAATGCCTTATAAACAAAGACCTTCGCGCTATCTTCGGGATCTGTGCCACCATCGATTGAAATCACTCGGTGACTGCCGGGCCAGGCATCGCTACCAGCCAGTATCACTAAGGGAAATCACTGAGAGATGGATTTCAATAGTTGCTTCTGGTGTATTGAAAACGATGTTGTGGTATGCCACAATGGTCAAACATCTCGGTTGAGACCTTCCTGGTCGCGTCCGGAACCCCATCTCAAAAGGCCTTATTTCCATGCGCAGTCCTGCATCAGTCCGCGATCTTTCCGGTCTCGCCGCCATGCCGGTAGACCGTATCCTCAAGCCGCAATCGATCGCCATCGTCGGCGCGTCCGCAGACCCGCGTTCCTTCGGCGGTTTCGTGTTGGCCAATCTGGAGCGCTTCGGCTATGCGGGCGCCATCCACCTGGTCAGCCGCAGCAGCAGCGAGATCAACGGCCGGGCTTGCGTGAAGACGGTGGGGGAGTTGCCCGAGGGGATCGATCTGGCTGTGCTGGCGATTCCGGAGGCCGGTGTGCTAGAGGCCGTGCGTGGACTGGCCGCCCGCCACACGCATGCCGCAGTGCTGTTTGCCTCCGGCTATGCCGAAGCGGGCGAGGAAGGCCGGGCCAGGCAGGATGCGCTTGCCGCTGTGGCGCGTGATGCCGGGATGCTGCTGCTGGGACCCAACTGCATGGGTTTCACTAACTTCGAGGCCGGCGTGCCGGTGACCTTCGAGCCGGTGCAGTCCTATCCGTGCAACGGCCGCCCGGGCATCGGCGTGGTTGCGCAAAGCGGCGCCATGGCTGCCAACCTGCGCGATGCTGTGATGGGCCGTGGCCTGCCGTTGACGGCGACCGTCTCGACGGGCAACGAGGCCTCGGTCGGTATCGAAGACGTGCTGGCGTACTACATCGCTGATCCACAGACGCGCGTCATCGCGGTCTATGCGGAACAGGTGCGCCGGCCGCGGCTCTTCTTGCAACTGGCGCGCCAGGCACGCGCCGTCGGCAAGCCCATCGTGATGCTGATGCCGGGCAAGAGCGCAAGGGCGCGCGAGGCGGCGCAGTCTCACACCGGTGCGCTGGCCGGCGATCATGCCACCGCCTCGGTGGCACTGGCGCGCGAGGCGGTGGTACTGGTGAATTCCCTGGATGAGCTCTTTGACGCAGCGGCAATCTTGCTGCGTTTCCCGGTTCCGCCCAGCGGCGGGCCGGCTTTTATGACCGGGTCCGGCGCAATGAAGAATATTGCGCTGGACTTCTGCGACGGGCTTGGCCTGGAACTGCCCGCCCTGACTGCAGCGACGACGCAGCGCCTCACCGGCCTGCTGCCGGGCTATGCGGTAGCCGAGAACCCGCTGGACTACACCACGATCGGCGTACGCCAGCCTGGGCTGATCGGCGAGATCCTGCTCGCCATGCTGGCCGACGAGCACATCGGCAGCATGGTGCTGAGCATCCCGGCCGGCCCGGAGGTGGCGCAGCGCGATAAAGCCGAGCATATCCTGCCGGCCATTGCGCAGGCGGCCAAGCCGGCGGTGCTGGTGATCACCGGCGACAATGGCCCGATCGAGCCGTTCTTCGTGGATGCGATCCGCGCCAGCGGCGTGCCTTTCTTCCGCTCGCCTGACCGCGCGTTGCGCGCCCTGGCGCGCGTGGCGGCTTACGGCGAGGCCTTGCAGCGTGCCGCGCGTGCCAGCCAGGGTGCGGCGCGCGCGTTGCCGCTGCCGGCTCCCGTGCCGCCGTCGGGTGTGTTTGCGGAATACCAGGGCAAGGCCTGGCTGGCGGCCGCGGGTATCGCGGTGCCCGAGGGGGCGCTCGCTGGCAGCGCCGACGAGGCGGTGTGCATCGCCGCGCGGATCGGCTACCCGGTTGTGATCAAGGCGCAGGCCAGCGCGCTGCCGCACAAGAGCGATGTCGGCGGCGTGATCGTCGGCCTGGCCGACGAGGCGGCGTTGCGGGCGGGCTGGCACGAACTGCACGCCAACGTGGCATCGCACAGGCCCGACTTGCAGCTCGATGGCGTGCTGGTCGAGGCGATGGGCGCGCGCGGGCTGGAACTCGTGGTGGGCGCCAAGCGCGACGCCGACTGGGGGCCTGTCGTGCTGGTTGGCCTGGGCGGCGTGTGGATCGAAGCTTTGAAGGATGTGCGCCTGATTCCCGCCGACATGGCCGAGGCCGACATCGTGGAGGAACTCGGGCGCCTGAAAGCCGCGTCCTTGCTAAAGGGTATCCGCGGCGCGGCTGCGGTAGACGTGCCGGCGGTGGCGCGCGTGGTAGCGCTGGTCGGCGAGCAGATGCGGGCCAGTCCCCAGATTACCGAGATCGACATTAATCCGCTGGTTGCCTATCCGGATCGCGTGCTGGCGCTCGATGCGCTGGTGGTCTGCAACCCCGCCGCCTGAGGAATACCCATGCAACTAGAATTTTCCGCCGCTGACGAAGCCTTTCGGCAGGAAGTCCGCGCCTTCGTCAAGGCCCGGCTCCCGGCCGACATCAAGCGCAAGGTGGAGCTCGGGCTGCGGCTTGAGCACGCCGACTATGTGACCTGGTTCCGCATTCTCGAGGCGCGCGGCTGGATCACGCCTGGCTGGCCTGTCGAGCACGGTGGCCCTGGCTGGAGTCACTTGCAGCGCTATATCTTCGATGAGGAGACGCTGCTCGGCGGTGCGCCGCGCATCATCGCCAGCGGCATCCAGATGCTGGGACCGGTGCTGATTGCATTCGGTACGCCGGAGCAGAAGGCCAAATACCTGCCGGACATTCGCCACAGCAATACCTGGTGGGCCCAGGGCTTCTCGGAGCCGGGTGCGGGCTCGGACCTGGCGGCGGTGCGTACCACGGCGGTGCTGGAGCCCGACGGCAGGCATTTCATCGTCAACGGGCACAAGGTCTGGACCTCATACGCGCACTGGTGCTCGATGATGTTCGCGCTGGTGCGCACCGACCCGAATGCGGCCAAGCCGCAAGAGGGCATTTCATTCGTGCTGATCGACATGGCTTCGCCCGGCGTCGAAGTGCGGCCGATCCGCATGCTTGAAGGCGGCACCGACCTCAATGAGTGCTATCTCGACAATGTGCGGGTGCCGGTCGAGAACCTGGTGGGCGAAGTCAACAAAGGCTGGTCCTACGGCAAATACTTGCTCGGCCATGAGCGCACCGGCATCGCCGGCATCGGCTCGTGCAAGCAGCAGCTTGCGCGTGCTCGCGTACTCGCCGATGAGCAGGGCCTGGGCGACGACGCACTGCTGCAGTCTCGTCTCGCGCAGTTCGAGATCGAGTTGATGGCGCTGGAGTACACCGCGCTGCGCATGCTCGGGGCCAACCAGCGCAGCCGGGTGCCAAGCGTGGAGGCATCCATGCTGAAGGTGCGCGGCACCGAACTGCGCCAGGCGATCTATGAACTGTTGGTCGAGGTGGCGGGGCCGCATGCCGTGCCCTTTGACGAAGCGGCGCTGCTTGGTGCGCCAGGCTACGAGCAAAGCACGCCGGGCGATGCAGCCAGTCCGCCCTCGGTGGCGGCGCTGGCGGCGAATTATCTCGATTCGCGCAAGCTGTCGATCTATGGCGGCGTCAACGAAGTGCAGCGCAACCTCATCAGCAAGGCCTTTCTCGCGGCCTGAACCAGAACCGGACCATGGATTTCTCCTTTACCGACCACCATATCGCCTTGCAAGACGCGGTGCGCCGCTTTTGCGATGGCGAATACCCCGCGCACCAGCGCGGCAATCCGGAAGCGCCGGAGCTTGGCGCCCAGCGCTGGGCCAGCATGGCCGAGCTGGGCCTGCTGGGCCTGCCTTTCGACAGCGAATTCGGCGGCAGCGGCCAGGGCGCGGTCGAACTGATGCTGGTGGCGCAGGAACTGGGGCGGTGCCTCGGCGGCGGTGCCTGGCTGTCGAGCGTGGTGCTGGCCGGGCAGTTGCTGGACCAGGCGGGTACGGCGCAGCAGCGCAGCCGATGGTTGCCGGCGGTGGCATCCGGCAAGTGCAAGCTGGCGCTCGCCGCCAGTGAGCCCGACTCGCGCTACGCCTTGTCGCGGGTGCGCACCCGGGCACAGGCGAGCGCCGATGGCTGGCGCATCGAGGGGCGCAAGACGCTGGTGCTCGAAGGCGGCGGCGCCGATGCCTTCATCGTGGTTGCGCGTACTGCGGGAGACGTGGCCGATGACGACGGACTGACGTTATTCCTGGTGGACGCGAAAACCCCCGGCGTAGCGGTACGTGGTTTCGCCACGCTGGATGGCCGCCAGGCCGCCCATGTCGTGCTGGATGGCGTGGAGGTCGGCAGCGATGCCATGCTTGGCGAGGCTGGCCGCGCGTTGCCGCTGATCGAAGCCGCCACCGACCGCGCCAGCGCCGTGTTGTGCGCCGAAGCGGCCGGTGCGCTGGAAGCGCTGATCGATCTCACTGCCGAGCACCTGAAGACGCGCAAGCAGTTCGGCACGACGCTGGCCAAGTTCCAGGTGCTCCAGCACCGCGTGGCCGACATGCTGATCGCGCTCGAACAGAGCAAATCGATGGCTTGCGCCGCCGCCATGGCAGTGGATGGGGGCGACCCCGCGCGGCGGCGCCGGCTGGTGTCTGCCGCCAAGGTCGTGATCGGCCAGGCCGGGCGCCAGGTGGGCCAATGGGCAATCCAGCTGCACGGTGCAATGGGTATGACCGACGAATGCCGCGCTGGCCACTACGCCAAGCGTCTGCTGGTCATCAACCAGCTCTTCGGCGACGCGTCGCATCATCTGCAAAGGTTTGCGCAACGGCCGTAGAGCCGAGCGTTTCCCGAAAAAGACGACAGACAGGAGACAAGACATGGCTTTCATCCGATCCATCAAGACTACGTTCTGCGTAATGGCCCTGGGACTGGCGTTTGGCGCCCAGGCCCAGAGCAAGCTTCCCATTCGCCTGCTGGTAGGCTTCGCGCCCGGCGGCTCTACGGACACCGTGGCGCGTGTGCTCGCCGACAAGCTGCACAGCGTGCTGGGCCAGACGGTGATCGTCGAGAACAGGCCGGGCGCCGGTGGCCGGATGGCCACCGAGGTGCTGAAGAACAGTGCGCCGGACGGGCTCACCTATATGGTCGCGCCCAACGCCACCAGCATCTTCCCGAGCCTGCTCTATCCACCGTCGGTGCTCAAGTACGACCTGCTGAAGGACCTGGCGCCCGTGGCCGTGGTGGTGTCGTATCCGTTGGCGCTCGCCGTCAGCAGCAGGACCGGCGCCACCAACGTCAAAGAGTACGTGGACTGGGTCAAGAGCCATCCGAAGGAGGGCGTGTTCGGCACAGCGGGGCTCGGCGGCCAGACCCACTTCACCGGACTGCAGTTCGCCAAGGCCGCCGGGTTGCAGCTCAATGTCGTGCCGTACCGCGGCAACGGCCCCTTGGCCACCGACCTGCTCGGCGGCCAGCTGCCGGCTGCCGTGATGACCGCGGGCGACATCGCGCAGCATCAGGGCGGCGGCCAGGTCAGGGTGATCGGCGTGTTCGGCGACAAGCGCTCACCCGTCATGCCGGATGTGCCGACCGTCATGGAGCAGGGTGTCAAGGTTGCGACAGGCGATGCCTGGGCCGGCGTCTGGGCGCCGGGCAAAACCCCCAAGGCCGAGATCGAGCGCATGCAGGCCGCGCTAAAGCAGGTGCTGGCGTTGCCCGAGGTACGTAGCATCCTGATGAGCAAGGCCGCCTTGAACCCGGACTTCCATTCGGCCGCCGAGCTCGACCAGCTCCAGCGCAAGGAACTGGCCTACTGGGGACCAGTGATCAAGGCTAGCGGCTTCACCCCCGAGCAGTGACGCATCCCGCGCCTGCTTTCCCACCTACATTTCAAGAACGCCATGAGTCTGAACGGAAGCGCTTATATCGTGGGGGCGTACGAGCATCCCACTCGCAAGGCCGATGAACTGTCGGTTGTACGGCTGCACGCGGACGTCGCCAAGGGCGCGCTGGAAGACGCCGGCCTGAGCAAGAGCGACATCGATGGCTATTTCTGCGCTGGCGATGCACCAGGCCTGGGCACCACGACAATGGTCGAGTACCTTGGGCTCAAGGTGCGGCACGTCGACTCCACGGAGTGCGGCGGCTCGGCGCCCATCCTGCATGTTGCGCACGCGGCGCAAGCCATCGCTGCTGGCCGTTGCAATGTAGCGCTGATTACGCTGGCAGGCAGGCCACGCGCCGCCGGTGCCGCGCTGTCGTTGAGAGCGCCCGATCCCGACGCGCCGGAGCTTGCCTTCGAGCTGCCCTTCGGCCCGGCCACGCAGAACCTCTACGGCATGGTTGCCAAGCGCCATATGTACGAGTTCGGTACCACCAGCGAGCAATTGGCGTGGATCAAGGTGGCGGCGTCCCATCACGCCCAGCACAATCCGCACGCCATGCTGCGCAACGTGGTGACGGTGGAAGACGTAGTGAACTCGCCGATGATCTCGGACCCGCTGCACCGGCTCGATTGCTGTGTGATGAGCGATGGCGGCGGCGCCTTGATCGTGGCGCGGCCCGAGATCGCGAAGCACCTCAAACGCCCGCTGGTCAAGGTGCGCGGCACCGGCGAAGCGCCCAAGCATGCAATGGGCGGCAAGATCGACCTGACATGGTCGGCAGCTGCCTGGTCAGGCCCGGCTGCATTTGCCGAAGCCGGCGTCACGCCAGCCGACATCAAGTACGCCTCCCTTTACGATAGTTTCACCATCACGGTGCTGATGCAGCTTGAAGACCTGGGCTTTTGCAAGAAGGGCGAGGGCGGCAGGTTTGTCGCGGATGGCGGTCTCATTGCCGGGGTGGGACGGCTTCCCTTCAATACGGATGGCGGCGGGCTGTGCAACAACCATCCGGCCAACCGGGGCGGTGTCACCAAGGTAATCGAGGCGGTTCGGCAATTGCGCGGCGAGGCGCATCCCGCCGTGCAGGTGAAGCACTGCGACCTGGCGATTGCCAGCGGCATTGGCGGTGCGCTCGCCTCGCGCCATACCGCGGCCACGCTCATTCTGGAAAGGGTATGACTACGATGAACACATCCCAGGCCACGCCGGCTGTCAAGTCCGCTGCAGCGCCAGCCGCGCCATCCGGCCCGCGCAAAATTCCGGCGCCGCGCGCGCTGCCCGAGAGCCTGCCGTTCTGGAACGCGGCCGACGATGGCCGTTTGCTGGTCAAGACCTGCGCTGACTGTGGCGAGACGCATTTCTACCCGCGGGACATCTGCCCCCACTGCCTGAGCGAGCGGACCGAATGGACCGGCGCGGCCGGCACCGGCACGGTGTATTCGTTCAGCACCATGGGCCGCGGCGAGGCAGCCTACACACTGGCCTTCGTGACCCTGGATGAAGGCGTCACGCTGATGAGCAACCTGGTCGATTGCGATCCTGCGCTTGTCACCATCGGCCAGCGCGTCAAGGTGGTGTTCAAGCCAAGCGAAGGCGGACACGCCGTTCCCATGTTCACCCCTGCCTGAGAGAAACGTCCATGAAGGAGATATCCATGCAGGACAAGTCCGAGCGCAAAGGCGCGTTGTCCCGGTTCACCGTTATCGACACCTCGCGTGTGCGCGCCGGCCCGACTGCCGTGCGAGTGTTCGCGGACATGGGCGCGCGCGTGATCAAGCTCGAGATCCCGCCCGGCGCGCCGGGTGGCGACGACATGATCGGCGGGCGCGATCATAACCGCGCCGATTACGAAAACCTGCATCGCAACAAGGAAAGCCTGACCCTCAATATGAAGTCGCCCGAGGGGCTGGCGATCCTGCACGAGCTGGTCCGGCGCGCCGATGTGTTCATCGAGAACTTCCGCCCCGACGTCAAGGACCGCCTGGGTATCGGCCCCGAGGCGCTGCGCGAGATCAACCCGCGCCTGGTCTACGCCAGCATCTCCGGCTTTGGGCAGGATGGTCCCTATGCGCGCTGGCCGGGCTTCGACTCGATTGCCCAGGGCATGGGTGGCCTGATGAGCGTGACCGGCAAGCCAGGGGAGGGACCGATGCGGGTTGGCATACCGATTGCCGATCTGTGTGCGGGGCACTTCTGCGCAATGGGGATCCTCACGGCACTGCTGGAGCGCGAAGCATCCGGTGAGGGCCAGTGGGTGCAGACCTCGTTGCTGGAAGCGCAGATTGCCATGCTCGACTTCCAGGCCGCGCAATGGCTGATCGACAAGAAGGTCCCGGTGCAGAGCGGCAACGAGCATCCGCTGACCGTGCCGACCGGCGTGTTCGCCACCAAGGACGGCTACCTCAACATCGCAGCGATCGGGCAGACCATGTGGACGCGGCTGTGCGAGGCACTGGAGGTTTCGCACCTGGTGACCGAGCCCGGCCTGGGAACGGATCCGGAGCGGGTACAGAACCGCGCGCGCGTCAATGCCGCCATCGGCGAGGCCTTGCTGGGCCGGACCACCGCGCAATGGACCGAGCGCCTGCTCAAGGCCGGCGTGCCTTGCGGGCCGATCCACAACATCGATCAGGTCTTTGCCGACCCGCAGGTCCGGCACCTGGCCATGGCGTGGCCGATGGCGCATCCGGAACTCGGCGACATCTCGCTGGTCGGCCAGCCGATTCGGCTGTCGCGCCATCCGCGCGAAGCCCAGGCCCGTCCGGCGCCCGAGCAGGGCTGCGACACGCAGGCGATCCTGGCCGAACTCGGCTATTCCGAGCAGCGCATCGAAGCGTTGCGTGCCGGTTTTATTGTTTGATTCCAAGGACATAGCAATGGCAAGACTCGTTGCCGCATTCGGCTCGTCGCACAGCATCATGCTGGTCTCCCAACGCGAAGACTGGCAACACGGTTTCCGCCAGATCGATCCCAAGAACCCGCATTACTACGATCGCGCTGGCAATCCCACCACGTATGAGACGTTGCTCGCCAACGCGCCCGCCGAGGCCGATGCGATGGTAACGCCCGACCGGATGGGCGAGCGTTACGACCGCGTCGAAGCAGCCATGGATGAACTGCGCGAGCGCATCCAGGCGGCCAGGCTGGACGTGCTGCTTGTGGTCGGTGACGACCAGACCGAGCTGTTCCGCACGACCAACAACCCGGCCTTCGCCATCTACTACGGAGAGACGATTCGCAACGCCCGCAGCGAACTGGGGACCTCGGACGGCTGGTACAAGAAGGCGCGCATGGCACGCCAGGAACCCGAGGCCGACCGTGACTACCCGGTGCATGGCGAAATGGGACGCTGGATGATCCGCGAGCTGTGCGATCGCAACTTCGACATCGCGGCCATGGACGGACTGGAACGCGGGCAGTTCGAGGGCCACGCCTTCTCGTTTATCCACCGGCGCTATCTGCAGGACACCAGCCTGCCGATCGTTCCGGTGATCGTCAACACGTTCGATCCGCCCAACCAGCCTACGCCGCGCCGCTGTGTGCAGCTTGGGGCCGCCCTGCGCGAGGTCATCGCCGCCTACCCGGAAGACTTGCGCGTCGGCGTGCTGGCTTCCGGCGGTCTGAGCCACTTTGTCGTCGACGAGGCGCTCGACGAGTCAATCATCAAAGCGATCAGCGAGAAGAACATCGACTATCTCGCTTCGCTGGACCCGAGGCAGCTGCAGGCCGGCAGCTCGGAAATCCGCAATTGGCTGATCGTCGTCGAAGCGGTCAAGGAGCTGGACCTCGAATGGGTGTCCTACACGCCCGGCTACCGCAGCCCGGCACTGACCGGAACCGGCCTGTGCTTCGCCGCCTGGCGCACCTTGCCGTGATGCCGCTATCTTATTCACTACAGGACACCGCTATGACAGACACCAACGTACAACGCCTGCGCCGGCTCGATTGCTGCGCAGTTTCCGATGCGCTGGATAAGCTGCAACTGCCCGGCGCGGTTACCGGGCTGCCGCAGCGCTCCGGCGCCGGCCGCATCGCGGGCCGGGCCGTCACCGTCAGGCTCGGCACCGGAGAGCCGCCACCTGGCCCGCCCCGTCACCTGGGATGCACGGCCATCGAGGAGGCGGGGCCGGACCACATCATCGTGGTCGAACAGCAGAGCGGCATCGAGGCTGGTAGCTGGGGTGGGCTGCTGTCGCTGGGCGCGAAGGCGAGAGGCGTCGCGGGTGTGGTGGCCGACGGCCCGGTGCGCGACATAGACGAAGCCCTGGCCTACGACTTCCCCATCTTTAGCCGCAGCCTCACCGCATTCACTGCTCGCGGTCGTGTGGTCGAAAAGGGAACCAACGTGCCGGTGCAGATCGGCGCGGTCAAGGTGAAGGCAGGTGATTACGTGCTGGCCGATCGTAGCGCGGTGATCTTTATCGCCGCACGCGACATCGAGCGCGTGCTCGAGGCCGCGGAGTCCATCGTTGCTAAGGAAGCCAGGATGGCCAAGGCGATTCTTGCGGGAACCCCGATCAGTGAGGTGATGGGGGGAAACTACGAACACATGCTTACGGATTGAGAGAATGAGCGATACCAAGGATATCAACGTCGAACGCGCCGGCAAGCTCGATACCGCAACCCTGAGCGACGCCCTCGACAAGCTGGGCATTGTGGGCCAGTGCTACCGGATCAAGCCACGCAGCGGCAGCTTCCGCATGGCTGGCCGCGCGTACACGCTCTTGTACGGTCCGGCATCCAATCCGCCGGGTACGGTGGGCGACTATATCGACGACGTGCCCCCCGGACACGTGCTCGTGCTCGACAACGGCGGGCGGGACAATGCCACCGTATGGGGCGACATCCTGACCGAGATCGCGCATCGCCGCGGCATCGCCGGCACCGTGATCGACGGCGTGTGCCGCGACGTCGCCCTGTGCACGGAGCTGGGCTACCCGGTGTTCAGTAAAGACCACTGGATGCGTACCGGGAAGGACCGGGTGCAGGTCGAAGCCGTCAATATCCCGGTCAACATCGGCGACGCGCGGGTGCAGCCCGGCGACATCGTGCGCGGCGACGCCGACGGCGTGGTGGTGATCCCAAAGGAACACGAAGCCAGGGTGCTTGACACAGCGGAAGCGGTGGAACGAGCGGAGAACGCGATCCGCGAAGCGGTGCGCGGCGGCATGCGGCTCGATGAAGCGCGCCGGCAGTTCCGCTATCACCAGTTGCAGACCAGGGAGGCATGAGCATGAAAGAGCATGACGCTGAAAGTACCACCCGCCGCGAGTTCACACGCGTGGCGCCTGACGTGGTCGAGGCGGCGCGCGCGCTGCCGACCGCGACCCTGCACGAGGCGGGCGGAAAGATCGGCGCGCTGCCTTCGGCCATCAAGCCGGTCGCGCCTGAGTTCCGCCTGTGTGGCCCGGCGCTGACGGTGCATTCTCCCGGGGGCGATAACCTCTGGCTGCACCGGGCGCTCGACCTCGCCCGGCCCGGCGACGTGCTGGTGGTCCACGCCAGCGGCGTCTACGAACATGGCTACTGGGGCGAGATCATGACCACCGCCGCCAAGGTGCGCGGCCTGGCAGGCCTGGTGATCGACGCGTGCGTGCGCGATGGCGTGCTGCTCGAGCAGATCGGATTCCCGGTCTTTGCGCGCGGCTTGTGCATTCGCGGCACCGGCAAGGACTACGGCGCGATCGGTTGGCTCAATGAGCCGTTGTTGATTGGCGATTGCCGGATCGCGGCGGGCGACCTGGTGGTTGGCGATGGCGACGGTGTCGTTGTGCTGCCGCGCGGCCGGGCCGCCGAGGTAGTGGAAAAAGCCCGGCGGCGCGAAGCCGACGAGGCGGCAATCCTTGCGCGCGTCGAGGCGGGCGAGTCCACCATGCAGATCTATGGCTTTCACTGAGGCCGCATGAGCACAACTGTCACTGGCCAGGCGCCCGAGCTTGTCATCGACGGCCATGTGGCCACCATCACGCTGCGGCGTCCGGCGGTAGCAAACCGGCTTGAGCTTGAAGATCTTGACTTGCTGCGCGCGCACCTGGCAGCCATCGATGCCCGCCGTGAGGTGCGCGTGCTGCGCTTTGGCGCAGTGGGCCGGCATTTTTGCAGCGGCTTTAATATCGGCAATGTGGCCGCGGGCGACGCCGGCGCACGCTTCGAGGCACTGGCCAACGCGCTGGAGCAGGCGCGGCCCGTCACCATCGCCGTGCTGAACGGCGGCGTGTACGGGGGCGCCACGGACCTGGCGTTGGCCTGCGACTTTCGCATCGGGATGCCCGCCTGCGAGATGTTTGTGCCGGCGGCGCGATTGGGGTTGCTGTTCTACCGTAGCGGACTGGAGCGTTATGTGTCGAGGCTGGGCTTGCCGACAGCCAAGCGGCTGCTGCTCATGGCAGACAAGTTCAATGCGCAGGAGATGCTGGCCTGTGGCTTCCTGGACCGGTTGGCTTCATCAGCCGAAGCACTGGAACAGATGGTCGTGGAACTGAGTGGCACGCTCGCGGGCATGGCGCCGCTCGCGCTGCTGGGCATGAAGAAGCATCTCAACCAGATTGCCGCGGGCAGGCTGGACGCTGACGAGATAGCCCGCGATATCGCACAGGCCGACGCGTCGGATGATTTGCGTGAAGGCGCGCTGGCATGGCAGCAAAAGCGCGCGCCGCGGTTTAGGGGATGCTGATGGCGAGAGCCGGGAGGATTTCATGACGATGTCGCTGGATAGCTATTTCGCCAGACTGCAGCGTGGCGCCATTGCGCCACCGCCGATTTCGACCACGCTGGGCGGAAGGATTGTCGCAGTGGATCTCAGCGCAGGGACGCTCGAATCGGAGTATGTGGCGACCGCCGCTTTTCTGAACCCGGCCGGGCAAGTGCAGGGCGGCATGCTTAGTGCGATGCTGGACGATGCGACGGCCTTCCTGGTTACGGCCACGCTGGCCGAACATGAATTTTGCGCCACGCTGAACCTCAATGTCTCGTTCCTGCGCCCAGCGCGAACCGGTCCTCTGCTTGGGCGTGCCGGCCTGGTTCGCCGGGGCAAGGAAGTGTGCAACGTCAGTGGGGAACTGCTGCAGGATGGCAGGCTAGTTGCCACCGCCACTGCAACTTGCATAATAGTTGGGACGAAGTGAGTGGAGTACCGCAGGCGTTGTCACGTTGACGATCACGGGCCGCAGTATCGGCAGGCGGGTGATGCCAGTGAAAATGCGCCACGCGTCGAACCGCGCAGCAAGCTGCTTGCGATAGAACGATGGGCGCAACAGATCACGCTTGAGCGCATACGGTTGAAGGGATACAGTTCGATTGACCGCATCAGTTGCCGCGGATGTCGCTCCACGGCACGCTGCCATCCTCATGCATCCAGACCGGCCCGCGCTCCATTCGCCCCCCGAGGCCAGGCGCTCCAGCTCTGCACCGGCCTTGCCAAGGCGGACGCCCGCGAGTCATAGGCGATGACGGGAGCCATCAGTTGCTCACCTCATCATGGATGGAGTAGGGAAGGGAAGAGGGATCAATGCGGTAGAACTTCAAAGCGTTCCCGCACATCACGGCATGTCGCTCGGACGGCATGAGTCCGTCCAGCATGCGCAGGACCCCGTGCACCAGATCACCGTAACTGATCCGTAGCCCGGCCACCGGAAAGTTACTCGCGAACATGCAGCGCTGCCAGCCGAAGACGGCGACGGTGTCGCGCACGATGGCGGCGTTGGCGTGCCAATCCCAGGCCTGGTCGCGCAGTCCGAACTCCGAGAGTTTTACGTGCACGTTGGATTCCCGCGCGAGCACTGCCATCGATGCACGCCAACGGCGCAATCCGTCCTCGCTGCGGTCCCAGGCGAAACCGTGGTGATTGAGTACGATCGGCACACCGGGAAACGCTCGCGCCACCTCCGCGGCATCCGCCAGGTGCCAGGCGGGCACGCGCAGGTCCCAGCTCAGCCCGTACCGCTCGAGCAGGGAGAATCCCCGCAGCCACGCTTCGTCCTGCATGGTGCCGGGCTGCCCGCGCACGCTGTGCGCGGGCGACGGCGCCGTCACGGGCTTGCTGCGAATGCCGCGTACCAGCGGGTATTGCAGGTGCTGCAGCAGACGTTCCTCGGTGTCCGGACGATCGAACCAGGCGTGCGCCACGACCGCACGCGGCAGGCCGTGCTTCTCATTAAGCTCGTGCAGCCAGGCCGTCTCGGCCACCTGCTCGTCGCGGCAACGCTCGGCCTCGACATGGACAGTCGCAACCACGCGAACCCCCCGGGCCGCAACCCGATAGTCAACCGGCAGGAAGTCCCGGCACAGTGCCCGGTAGTCTCCGAGGAAGAAGCGTTGTGGGTCGTAGTCCTCCTGCAGCCACGGGTAGTGGCCTTGCGACAGGTCCCACAGGTGGTGGTGCGCGTCGACGATCGGTACTGGCTCGTCGTCGGGGCGTGCCGGGTGGGAGGACGTAGATGCCGTCGTCATGGCGGGTCTCTCTTCAGCGCTCGCAACGAGCGGGCAACGTGCTCGAGATCACGGCGGCCAGCACCAGCGCCCCGGCCAGGCAGTAGACCCCAACGCCACCGTCGTAGCGCTGGATCAGCACCCCCACCGCGTAGGGTCCGCAGAACCCGCCAAGGTTGCCCAGGGCATTGATCAGCCCGCGGGCACCGCCGGCCACCTCCGCGCTGCACAGCTTGGGCGGGATGGTCCAGAAGACGCCAGCGGCGGCCTGCAGGAAGAAGCCGCTGCCGATCAGAAACAGGTAGGACAGTGCGACGGACGATTGAAAATGTACGGACAGGAACAGGCATAGTGCGAAGCCCAGCAGCGGACCGGTTACGAAGTGCCGGCGCATGCCTGTGCGGTCGGAGAGGTAGGAGGTCGCCCACATGCCGGCCATGGTCCCGATATAGGGCAGGATGGCCAGCATGCCGACCTGCCCCATGCCGCCGTGCGTTAGGTTCTTCAGGATGGTGGGCAACCACAGCGTGTAGCCATAGATGCCGGCCTGGTAGAAGAAGTTGAGCGCGATCAGGCGCCAGATGGTGGGGTCGCGCAGCACCGCGCCGAAGGATGCCGAAACTACCGCCTTCTCGCGCGCCGCGTTGCGTTCGGCCCTCAGCGAGGAAAGGATGTAGTCCTTTTCCCCGGGCGACAGCCACTTCGCCTTCTCCGGGCTGTCACTGGCAAACGGGATCCAGACGAACAGGAACAGTAGCGACAGCGCGCCCGTCGTGAAGAACAGGTAGCGCCAGTCCATCGTTGCCAGGATCGCGCCGGACAGCGGGGCGGTGATCATGCCGGCGAGCGGGACGAACATGATGACCATGGCGTTGGCCCGTCCGCGCTCCTGGTCCGGAAACCAGTTGCTGACCATGGTGAGCACCACGGGCAGCATGCCACCCTCGGCCACGCCGAGCAGGAAGCGCAGCGTGAGGAGCTGCCAGACCTCGGTGACCAGGCCGGTCAGCACCGAGATCACGGCCCATGCCACCAGCGACCACGCGATGAATTTCTTGCCGCTGCCTAGCGCCGCGAGCCGGCCGCCGGGAATCTGCAAGAACAGGTAGCCGACGAAGAAGATGCCGCCCGCCAGGCCTGCCATGCTAGCGGTCATGCCGAGCCCGGCGCTCATGCCCCCGGGCATGGCGAAGGCGATGTTGACGCGGTCCATGTAGGAGATGATGCAGGCCAGCAGGATGGGCGGGATGATGCGTAGCCAGCGCTTGCGCGGAATCGCGGCCACGGAGGCCGACGCGGCCAGGTTCGCCGGCTCGCTTGAATTGAGGGTTGTCATGTTGTCTCCACGATGGCGCCCGTTCGGGAGTCCCGACGCGGCGCCTGTTTTCTCTTTGTGTTGTGGCCTGTTGCCGCCTCGGCGGTGCCGTCTAGCCGCCCAGCACTACCAGGCCGTCGGGCTCCTTGCCGGTCGGGAACGCGTGTGAAAGCACCAACGTCTTCAGATCCAGCCTCGCGACGCTGTTATCGTTCAGCGGGATATAGGCGAAGGACTCCGTCGGATGGAATGCCAGTGCGATGGGCTTGTGCTCGGTCGGCACGCGATGCAGCTCGGCCAGGGTCTCGGGGTCGTAGATGCCGATGCTGCGTTCGCCGTAGTTCGTGACGAACAGCCGGTTGTCGCGCGACAGGTAGATGCGGGTCGGGTCCTCGCCGGTGGGAACGGTCGCCAGCAGCTGCATGCTGGACGCGTCCAGCATCGACAGGGTGGCGTCATCCCGGCTCGCCACGTAGAGGATGGATTCGTCGTGGTTCAGGCAGCAGCCCTCGGGCCGCCCGCCGACGCTTGCCGCCACCGGCGTCTGTGAAGGATCGTGCGGATGCACCAGCGTGACGTTGTGCGACTGCAGGTTGGTCACATAGGCCTTTTCACCGTCGCGGCGCACGACGAACAGGTGGCTCTTCACGCCGCCTACCGGCACAGTGCGCGCCGGCACCCGGCTTTCCTGGGGCTGATCGAAGACCAGGAGCATGTTGTCATGTTCGCTCAGCGCATAGACACGATCCTGCCGGTCGATCTGCAGGCCGTGGATACGGTGATAGGGGGCGCAATCCAGCGAGGCGACATGCTCGCCGCGCGCGATATCCACCACGAAGACCTCGTGCCCGCCCAGACCCTCGTGGGCAAAGGTCTGCACGCCATAGTGGCCGACGTAGGCGAACGCGCCGCGAGAATCCACGACAAATTCGTGGGGGTATGCCGGCAGCTGCGCGCGGAAGGCCAGCGCACCAGTGTCCAGTTGATAGCCGCTGAAGCTATTGCCGAATTTCTCTACCAGTACGGCTTTGAGGGGGGATGTCATTGGGTCTCCGGAGTTGGAATGGTTCATGCGAGAGTGCCTGCCCGCTGATAATGCGCGGCGCCCATGCGGCAAGCGATCTGGAAGGCCTGCCACGTTGCTTCCACGTTGGCTTTGCCTTGGCCTGCGATGTCGTAGGCGGTGCCGTGGGCCGGCGTGGTGATGGGGATCGGCAGGCCACCCTGCACCGTCACGCCGCGCGAGAAGCCCAGCAGCTTGATCGCGATCTGGCCCTGGTCGTGGTACATGGTGACGATGGCCTGATACTCCCCGGCCAGTGCCTTCAGGAAGATGGTGTCGGCCGGGAAGGGCCCGTGGAAGGGACAGTCGCTTGGCCAGGCGCGGGCCTGCAGCGCGCGTACCGCCGGCTCGATGATGTCGATCTCCTCGCGGCCGCACACGCCGCCATCTCCGCCGTGGGGATTGAAGGCCGCCACCGCCACCTTCGGCGCTGTCACGCCATTGGCCAGTAGCGAGCGATACACCAGTTCGGCAGCCTGTTCGATGCGCTCCACGCTGAGGTGGCCGGCAACGTCCTTCTGCGGTACGTGGGACGAGATTCTGGAGGTCCACAGATCGCCGAGCGTATTGAATTCGCAGAAGTAGCCGGTCACGCCAAGGTGCTCGGCGAAGTGATGCAGCTCGTCCTCATGGCGCAGGCCCCCGAGCTTCATGGCCTGCTTGTTGAGCGGCGCGAAGCAAATCGCGTCGATGTCGCCGGCGAGCGTCGCGTCCATGCACTGGTCCAGTACCTGCAGCACCGACCGGCCGCCCGGCGCTCCGGCCCGGCTGCGCTGCACGTCGGCGGCTGCGATGCTCTGGACCGCGAGGAAAGCGGGCCGCGCCGTGTCGGGCCTGTCCCGGACGTCGGCAAGCGAAGCCACTTCGTCCGTTGCCACCTCGGCGCCGGCGGTGCGCTGTCCGTCGGCCCACAGCCAGCGATCGCCGACCAGGACAATATTGGCCATGGCCGCCGCTGCCGGCTTGGCCAGCAGCTTGGCTATCAGTTCGGGGCCGATGCCGGCGGGATCGCCCAGCGTGAGCGCGACCACGGGTTTGGTAGAAGACATCATGGGGTCAGTCCAGTCGGGTGTGATTCTTGCGAATGATGTTGCCGTAGCGCTGGTATCGCGCGGCGTGGAAGGCCATAAACTGCAGTTGGGTCATCGGAGTGATTTCGGCGCCAATGGCGCGGAGCCGGCCGATCAGTTCCGGTGTTTTCAGCACAGTGCTGATCGTGTCGTGCACCGTGTCCTGCACCGACTTCGGTGTGCTGGCAGGCATGTAGATTCCATACCAGGCGCTTATCTCGAGATCAGGGGCACCAGCCTCTGCCACCGTCGGTACATCCGGCAATAGCGAGCTGCGCTGGCTTGCCGTGACAGCAAGTGCCCGAATCGTTCCATTCCTGATCTGCTCAAGCACGGCTGGCATGGTGTCGAAACGCATCTGAACCTGCCCTTCAGCCAGGCCGGACAAAGCCGTGCCGCTGCCGCGGCAGGGGCTCTGCCTGATACTTAGGCCCTTCACATCCTGAAGGATTTCCGCCGCGATGTGCTGGACGCTACCCGAGCCGCTGCTGGCGTAGCCAAGCTGGTCAGGGCGCTGTCTGGCCAGCTCGATCAGTTTCTGTAGCGAATCAATATGCAACCCGTTGCTTACTACCAGCACATTAGGGATATCGCCCACAAAGACCACCGGCACCAAATCGCGGTTGCCGTTGTAGCCGAGAGGCAGCAGGTGAGGGACGATCGTGTGGGCGGCTCCGATGCCCAACTCCAGCGTGTGGCCGTTGGTCGACTTGGCAGTCGCCTCGGCAGCCAGCGTGTTCCAGCGACCCGGCTTGTTCTCGACGAATACAGGCTGCTTGAGCATGGGGCCCAACTGATCCGCGATGGCGTGCGCGACTGAATCCGCCATGCCACCGGGGGCGGATCCCACCAGGATCCGGACGGGTCGCGTCGGCCAGTCTCGCGCCGATACGATGGACGCCGCGAGCAAAAGCACGACGGCGATCGTCGTGCCGATCACCGCTTTCATGAGTTGTCTCCAGTTTGATTTTTTGGTTTGTACGCCGCGCCGGTTGACCGTATAGTAGGCGGGCGATTGATCTCGGTATATTGAAAGAACTTGATCGATCTATAACCAGGAGTGATTGGATTGGGTTCCATCGACAAGCAGGATTCAACCCCGCTGCTGCTCAATCGGCTACGCATGCGGCAGATCGCGCTGATGCTGGCCATCGAGGAGCGCAAGACGCTTAGAGCGGCGGCCGACGAGCTTGGGCTCACACAGCCTGCGGCAACGAAAATGCTCCATGAACTCGAAGATGCGCTGGGGCAGCGTCTCTTCGAACGCGTGGGCCGAGGCCTGCTGCTCAATCCGGCAGGCGAGCGAGTGACGGGCTACTTCCGGGGCATTCGCGGCAGCATGGAAGCACTCAATCGCGATCTGGGTGAGTTGCGGCTCGGCAGCGCGGGGCGGTTCGCGGTGGGCAGCATCATGGCGGCGTCGCCCGGGCGGCTGACCGAGGCGCTGGTAGGGCTCAAGGCGAAGTTCCCGCTGCTCGCGATCGAGATCGCGGTAGACACCAGCGATCGCCTGCTTGCACAGTTGCATGAAGGCGTGCTGGAGGTCGTGATCGGGCGGGTGGTGGGAGATGAAGCACGAAATTGCACGTTCCGAGCCATCGATGACGAGGGCCTCTCCGTGGTCGTCGGCAACCATCACCCCCTGGCCGGCAAGCAGCGGGTGGACTTCGCCGCGCTGCAGGCCTACCCGTGGATCCTGCAACCCTGCCTCAGCCCCATGCGCGAGGTCATCGAGCGCGAATTTCGCGACCACCACACGGCCTTGCCGCGTGGGCTGGTGGAGACAGGCTCGATACTCACCACCATCAACCTGATCCGGCGCTCGGAGATGATCGGTGTCATTCCCGCGACTGTGGCTCGACGCGACGCCCAGCATCACGTGTTAAAGATCGTGGCGTATCCGATCCGCCAGAAGCTGGCTACCTATGGCAGCATCGTTCGCCAGGACCGGCCGCCGAGTCTTGCAGCGCTGTATTTCCTGGAACTGCTCCATGCCAAACCGGCCGGCGGCGGCAAGTGATCGATTCCGGCTTACCCCACGGCACGTACGCTGCCCCACCAACGTTGTTCAAGCCAAGTCGGTGACGTTGCGCGGCTAGTCCGCGGCGTATCCACGTCATGCGCAGGCTGCCGCAGGCGGCATCATTGGCATCCAACTACGCTGCCCGATGCGCAATGGGAACGCCAGCCAACGCGAGCACCGATTCCGGCGGCGCGTGCAAAGGCGCTAGCGAGATAACCGCAAGGAATACACGCATCAGTTATTTTCAATTGTTCGTCACCCGTCAATCTCGCAGACTAGCGGCACACAAAAAAGCTGCAGCGCTCGCTTTACCGAGCAGTCTGTCGATATCCGGAGACACAAATGGAACTATCAGAACGCGTCTGCCGTCGACGGGCTTGCCGTCCATGGCAATAGCTCCCATTCCCGCCGCGCCGCGGATAGCGCAACGCTCCCCATTGTCCGACTGAGATCGCGCGGCAGCGCGGTACCAAAGACGATCTGATTCCCACGTGAATTGCCCATCTCGCCCTCATCGAATGAGCCGGCAGGGAGGCGCTTGCGCTCTGCATTCGTGCGACATGCGGCAGGCATGGATGCAAGACCGTCTATGAATGAAAGACCACGATAACGACAACGATTTTTCGGCCGAGGATGGAGAAGTGAATGATGAAGAAAGCTACCACGCTGTTGTTCCTGGGAGCAGCGGCGACACCGGTGCTGGCGCAGTCGAGCCTTACGCTGTATGGCCTGGTGGATACCAGCATCCGCTACAGTACCAATGAGAACGCCGCCGGCAACTCCAAGCTGCAGATGAGCGACGGTGTACTGACCGGCAGCCGCTGGGGCTTGCTCGGCAAGGAGGAGCTTGGCAAGAACTACCAGGCGATCTTCGTGCTGGAATCGGGTTTCGCTCCGGACTCCGGCCAGAGCCTGCAAGGTAACCGGCTGTTCGGCCGAAGGGCGTTCGTCGGGCTTCAGGGCGATTTCGGCACCGTTACACTGGGCCGCCAGTTCACCGTGATCCATGAAGTCATGGCGAGCTATGACGCGATGGCGCTGGCCAATCTTTCCATCGTCGGGTTTCAGGGCGGCAATTACACCGGCGGCGTCCGCCAGGACAATATGGTGAAATACACCGGCATCTTCGGCGGATTCAGCATCGCAGCCCAACATGCCCTTGGCGAAGTCGCCGGCAGCATCGCCAGATCGTCCTCGACGGGGGGTAGCCTGAGCTATGCCGCTGGCCCCTTTATGGTCGGCGCTGGCTACCAGATCATGCGCGACACCAGCAGCTACTATGGGGTGACCGTGCCTAACAGCAACCAGAAGGTGGGAACGCTGGGCGGCACTTACAACGCGGGGCCCGCCACGCTCTACCTGGGCTACACCAGCAGCAAGTTCATCACTGCCGACTATCGCAACCAGGCCGTCTACGTCGGGGTAAAGTACGTGTTCAACTCGGCGTGGTCTGCGATTGCGCTGGGTACTTACGATCGGCTCAAGCATAGCGGCGACTCTGGCAACCGCTTCACCGGCTCGGTTATGCTCGACTATGCCTTCAGCAAGCGCACGGATGTGTACGTGGAGAGCGACTACACCACCCTTTCGGGGGCCTGGCGCACGCTGGGCGGCCAGGCTAGTTTCGTCACGCCGTTCTACGGCTACGGCAGCCGCCTGGGCGTCATGGCCGGGCTACGACACAAATTCTGAGTGCGCCGGGAGGCCGGCAGGGAGTAGGTGGTGCAAGTCCACTACGATGAAGGAAGAGCGAACCACATCGGCCCCGAGCCGTGCGCAGACCGCCGTGAGGTGGTCTGCGAAGCGTCGGTAGGGGAATGTTCGGGCCAGACATGGAGCCGCGATCGTTGTGTTATTCCGGCTGCCGACGCGGTTCAGAAGGCGAAAAGGCAACATGATGGGGCATGCAAGCGCGAGCGCCTCGACGACCCGGTGTGGTCGACGACCCTGGCACGCAAACTGATCGAACGTCTCAATCCCATCCTGCGGGGCTGGGGGCACTACTACAGGCGCTCCCACGTCCGAAGGCTCTTGAACCGACTCGACCGATGGCCCAACCAGAAACCGGCGCTTGGCAACCCAGGGACGCCTCTTAAGCCAGCGCTTCATGCACGTGTGGCTACGAGGCTGGCAGCCAACTAGTTCTGCAAGTTCATTCACCGTGAGATACGTTCTCACCTCATTCTCCAATCCGCCAGTCTCGGCGGGTCAATTCGATGAACCGTTGTGCTGCCGCGTCCACAAACTGGTATTGATGTGACTTGACTCGGCTCAACTTCACGCGTGATGCTGGTTGCTAGGCTCGTTTCACATTCTTGGAGATTCGCATGCGCGAAAGAGAACAGTCGTACAAAGGGTTCAAGGTCAGGCTTGTCATGCCAGATGGCGTCAATGCTGGTGAACACTATGGCCGGGTGCAGATTTCCGGTCAGGATCAGAGTGTCGGGGTTCGATTTACGCCGGACTGGATTCAGCCCCCCAAGACGGCCGAGGAAGCGGAAGCATGGCTTTTCGCATATGCAGCCGGTGTCATTGACTGTGAGTTGGCTGGTGGCCTTGGGATGGATCTCAGAAACGAATAGTGTCATTCGTTGGGCCTCCCGAACTCCACCACCCATCCCCAGGGATTTGTCTCCCAGGCGCCGGCTCCATTGATCGGCTTGTCCCATAGCGCCGAGTAGCCGTCGACCGCAGCGGGCAGCAATGTCCTGCGTGTTTGCGCGGCCGACACGGAATCGACACATAGCTCGCCGTCGTCGGATTCGACGTACAGCGCAATCGATCATCAGTCTGTCTTCTGGCTGAAGACCTCGAATGCCTTCGCGTAATCCGGATGCCAGCGCGAAAGCGGCGGCCGGTTCTCGACAATATCTCTTGCAGCCCAGAGGATGCGTCGCTCGTCGAGCGAACGCGGCACATCGTTGTCGGGACAGAGAATGTAGAAGTCACCGGCCCCCAACCGGTCCATCATGAAATCGACGGTTTGCTCTGGCGTCCAGGCACCGGCCGGCTTCTCGGTACGACCTCGGGCAGCAAGATCCGTGAAAACAAAACCCGGAATCAGCAAATGAGCGCTGATCCGGCAGTTCGGCGTATTGCGCAGCTCGTGCTGCAGCGCCTCGGTAAAGGCCTTCAGGCCAGCTTTGGAGACGTTATAGGCCGGGTCGCCAGGCGGCGTGGTGATGCCCTGTTTCGAGCCGGTGTTAATGACCAGACCCGGGCGTCCGCGCGCGATCATTCCAGGCACAAAGGTCTGCGTGCCGCGGATGACGCCCCACAGGTTGATGTCAAGCACCCGTTCCCAGTTCGCGGCCGGCCCGAACAGGCCGCTGCCAGGCTGAATGCCGGCGTTGTTCACGAGTACATCTGTGCCGCCGAAACGATCCTGGACTGCAGCTTCGAGCCGACGCAGGTCTTCGAGGCGGCTGACGTCCGTCTCGAACGCCATCACGTCGGCTGTTCCGTTGGCCGCAAGAACGGCGACCTCTTGGGCAGCGCGAGCGAGTCGGCTCGCGCCGAGGTCTGCGATGCAGACGCGAAGTCCGCGCTGCGCGAACTGCTTGGCAGCGGCGAGCCCAATGCCGGCAGCACCACCCGTGATAACGGCGACGGATCCGGGCGTGAAAGCAAAGTGTGTCATCAATGATCCTTCATTGTTCGTGGCTGCAGGGGGTGTGGTGCAATTCGGAAGTGTCAGTCTGATACTTTGGAGAGCGCGAGCCTATGGGTAAACGCAAAGACATCGGCAGGCTGTTCAATGGGCGCCACCTTGATCGCGAAGTTTTAGTCCTTTGCGTGCGTGGGTAGCTGCGTTACAAGCTCGGCTCCAGAAACGGGCGGCTTCCCGCCCCCTGCTGAATTGCACCACAAGCCGGGACGGCACCTTAGAAAGAACCATGGTTTCCCAGGCAAGCCGCCTCATATCGACTACGCTCAGCCGCCGTAGAGTTGTTTGCTCAAGCCCGCGTCGGTCAAGGCACAAAGCGCAATCGCGGACCAGTCATGCTCAGCGCCGATACCTTGTGAGCGTAAGCTCAGGAATCGGTCATGGACAAGGCTCGCAAGCGGTAGGGGAACGCCAAGCGCCTCAGCGGCCGCGAGCATCAGGCGGTTGTCCTTCTGGCCAAGCGGCAACGAGAAGCCAGGCGGCTGGAATCGTTGCGATGCAATCAGCGGGCCATAGATCTTGTACGGCGGCGCATTGAAATTTGCGCTCGTCAGCAACTCAACGAGGCGCATAGGGTCAAGGCCCGCCTTGCCCGCAACCGCACATGCCTCGCCCAATGTTTCGATAATCACGGACAGCATGAAATTACCGATGAGCTTGACCAGGTTGGCCTGAGAGGGATCCTCGCCGACAATGCCGACCGACTGCCCAAGCAGCTCAAGAAGCGGCACGGCAACCTTGAGGTGCTCATCCGCACCAGCGGCCATAATGAACAGCCTGCGCGCCGCCGCTGCATCGGGCCGGCCAAACACCGGTGCCGACACGAAGCCAAGACCGGCTCCGCGGTACTTCGCTGCGTGGTCCTGTGCGGTTGCCACACTGATGGTACTCATCGAGATGTGCAACGCGCCCGGTTTCAGCGTTGTGGCGATACCTGCCTCGCCGAAGGTGACCGCTACGTGCGCGGCGTCGTCGGACACCATCGTGAACACGACGTCGGCCGACATCGCCGCCTGCGCAGGACTTGTCGCGATGCTCGCACCTGCCGCACGCAGAGGTTCGGCGCGGGCGGGATTGCGATTGAAGACATGTACGTCATGCCCGGACTCGATCAGGTTAATCGCAATCGCGGCACCCATCGAGCCAAGTCCTACAAATCCAATCTTCATGATGAAATTCCTAATGATCAGCCGAGCGGGCGCGAGCTCGCTCAGACGGCAAATTGATAGACTTGGACGCCACGTAACCGTCCAGCGTAATGGTCTTTGGAGCGAGCTCTTGCCTTTTGATCGCCTGTTAAGGCTGATCTTGTAACGCATGTACCAACACACGCACAGGACGATGACTTCGCGGTCGAAGTGCCACCCGTTGAACAACCAGTCGATGTCTCTCAGCGTACTCATTGCGGGCTCGCGCTAGCCAAAAGCCCGAGCATCACCCACCGGCCCCCACGATTTGCACCAGAGCCGTTAGGGGAGCGTATGCGGAAGTGTGGGTCACGCCGGAGCAAAGATAAACCATGCAAGTCTTTCTTTAATCCAAAGAAGATATATGGATACAAGCAGGCCGACCGGTACCTGCGTGAGGCCGGCATCACCGCGTGCGAGCGGTTCGAGCTCAGCTCGCCGGTGGCCATCCCTCATCGTTTTCGCGGATGCAGATGCGTGCATGCGCCAGCAAATCGCGGGGCACCTGCGGCACCCCGTGCGTGTCAACGGCTGGTCGTCGCGCTGGAAGGTCTCAGGCAGCGACTCCAACTGCTGTAGCAGCAGCTCAGCTTCGTGTGCGAAGCGCTCGCCTTCCGGGGTCAGGCTGAGCGGATGAGCGGTACGCGTGGCAAGCGCAAGTCCGAGCCTTGTCTCAAAGTTGCGTAGGCGCATAGACAGCGCTGGCGAGGTAACGTCGAGCGCCGCGCTGCGGCGCTGACCGATGGCGCTCGTGCCAACGCGGAGACAAGCTGCAAGTCCTCGATGCGGATCATTCAGTTCAGCTTAACAATAGATTTCCAGGCATTTAACCACGGAGATGACATGGTCGACTACAGTGGCTACATATGCACCGGTCTCATCTCCACGGCGCGCCGACGCCGCGAAGGAGGACTTTGGCTCTTTACAGGCGCGCTCCGTGACCCAGCAGCCTGCAGCTGCTATGGCGTGTCCAAAGGCTTTGGCGAAGCGCTTGGTCGCCTCTATGCGGACAATATCGCCTGTCGGTGGCGTGTCTGCGTATCGGGTCATTTCGTCCTGGCGACCAACCCAGGCTCTGTTCCATGGCGGCTTTGGCTGTCTTGTCGAATTTACGGGACGGCTTGAAGATATCGATTGACCGCGCATTCTCAGATGACTCCCCATTAAGAATAGGCCTTTACGCATGGATGCAGTGATCTTGGTTGTGGCAATTGGAGCCATTGTTGCGGGCTTCGTTCAAGGCCTCTCGGGCTTCGCCTTTGGACTCACTGCAATGTCGTTCTGGGCCTGGTCGCTGGATCCTAAACTGGCCGCGGCAATGGCTGTCTTTGGGGCGTTGACGGGGCAGATCATCGCCGCGGTAACCATGCGCCGAGGATTGAAGCTGGGCAGGCTGTTGCCTTTCTTGATCGGCGGCCTGGTGGGCATACCTATTGGCGTCGCGATTCTTCCGGCGCTCGACCTTCAACTCTTCAAGGCTCTCCTGGGTACGTTCCTTGTGCTGTGGTGCCCCACAATGCTTGCGGCACGAAACCTGCCGACAATCACGGCGGGTGGGAGGGTAGCCGACGGGATCGTGGGTGGCGTCGGGGGGATCATGGGTGGCATCGGGGGCTTCACCGGCACGATTCCTACGTTGTGGTGCACGTTGCGAGGATTCGACAAGGATGAACAGCGTGCGATCATTCAGAACTTCAATCTCGCCTTGCTGCTTGTGACGATGGCCATCTACGTGGAAAAGGGCATCGTGACACGTGAAATGCTGCCGATGTTTGCCATCGTCGGGCCGGCGATGCTAATTCCCACTCTCCTGGGCGCGCGTCTGTATGTTGGCATTTCGGAAGCAACGTTCCGCAAGATTGTGTTGAGCCTGCTCGCCGCCTCCGGGGTCGCGTTGCTGGGATCGTCCGCGCCACATTTGCTTCAGCGCTTGGCGTAGGGATTCTGTTACGGTACGGTCTCGACGTGCTGCTGGGCTTACTCCAGCAACCCACTTCCTTGTCTGCCGCGGGTTTCACTCACAGCCTGGAGCAACCCATATTTGCGGATCTTTTGATATAAGGTACTTTTGGCAATGCCCAACTGGAAAGCGGTTTTGGTCAGATTGCCGCCGTTGTAGGCGAGCGCCTCCCGGATTGATTCGGCTTCGGCCTTTTCCAGTGAACAGCTTTTTGCGCTCAATGGTGGCGTCGCTTCCTGCCCAGCACCACCTCGGCTCAGGATCGACCCGATGGTGATTTCAGGTGGCAGCTTGTCCGTGGTGATCACATCGTCTTGCGCCATCAGCAGGGAGCCTTCAATCGCGTTGCGCAGCTCGCGCACATTACCTGGCCAATCATAGGTTAGAAGGCACCCATAGGCTTCGTCGTCAAACGAAGTCGCGGGTAGGCCGTAGCGCTCGCAAAGATGGGTCAACCAGTGAGCGATCAGCCCAGGCAGGTCGTCCTTGCGGTCACGCAGCGGTGGTATCGAAACAGTGGTCACGGCAATCCGATAGAACAAGTCCATGCGGAATTTCCCCTCCGCGATTTCGTCCCTCAGGTTGCGATGCGTGGCCGCGATCAGGCGAAAGTCGGCTTTGCGCGGCGAGTTCTCGCCGAGGCGATAGGTTCCGGTGCTTCTGCTAGGCGAGACCGGTGTCGGCAAGGAATTGTTTGCCCAGGGAATCCATCAGGCCAGCGCCTGCGCCGACGGCCCGTTTGTCGCGCTCACAATTGCGGCGGGCTATCGCGGGACCTGCTTGCAAGCGAGCTCTTTGGCTATGCGGATGGTGCCTTCACGGGTGCGCGCAAATCGGGGGCCGCCGGGAAAATCGAGGCCGCGAGCGGCGGCACATTGTTCCTGGATGAAATCGGCGAGATGCCCCTGGATATCCAGCCCCACTTGCTGCGGGTGCTGGAGGAGGGCGAGATCTGGAATGGAAAGGGAACACCGGAGCCGCAGTGAGATGGAGTGATTTCTCGATGCGCGCGGAACCGCCGCTAGGAGCCCAACTCGTGACGCCGCGCAGAGGGTATACCCATCATGGCCTCTACGTGGGCGACGGGAAGGTTGTGCACTATGCAGGGCTCTCGGGTGCCCTGCTCGCGGGGCCCATCGAAGAGGTCCCGGTAGCGCGCTTTGCCTGCGGCCACAAAGTGTGGATTGAGCCGGGCCTTTCCCCAAAGTACACAGGCGCGGAAGTCGTCCGTCGGGCTCGCTCCCGGCTGGGCGAAAACCACAATCGGCTGCTGACCAACAACTGCGAGCACTTCTGTATGTGGTGTCTATGTGGAGTAGCGCGCAGCGCACAGGTGGACAGATGTCTGGCGTTCCCCCGCCTGTTCCTGGCAGCAATTTTCCATCAGATCAAGGCAGGCGGCGCCATGTCTCTCCGGCGTTCCATATGCTCGCCGTGATTGGGGCGGCAGCCAACGTGAGTGATATCGGTGTCCCCCGTCCTTTCGAATCGGTTTCGGAGTCAAACTCAGTTCTACTTGTCCGACAGCGCTGTCGTAGGGGCGGCGTATGAGGACCATCCCATCTTCGCGCAGTCTATTGCGGTCAGCAAGCGGGTGGAGCCCGAGACGGAAGATGCCAAAATTGTTGCCGGCACACATTCTGCCTCAGTTACTTCACAAGACTATTCGGAGAGATGAACATCGGTGCAAAAGGGGAACGTTATCACTTGGCCGCTGATCCGAGGCACTGCCGGTCACAGACGCAAGGGGGAGAGCTGATACTGGAGACTCGCCACCGTTGAAGTCGCGGGCGTATCGGTTCGCTGACATCAGATTCCCACGCGATCCCACCCCGGTATGTGAATCTAGCCGATCATGACTAATTCCAGGCTTTCCGCAACGAGAAGATAGGAAGGTGAAGGGCTTCAGGCCCGCTTTTCCAACGATGTCAGGGCAAGACGCCCCATGGCCAGTTGCTGTGCCACTCCCGCAACGCGTGCACCCAGGTGTTCTGCGGTGCGCAGATCCGCGAGGGGTGGTACCACATCGGATCCTTCATCAGCGTTGGACTGGGCCGCTGCGCCCAGGAAAAAGCCATGACGATTCAGGGAATCCTCCGTCGACTTCGAATTGTTGTGTCCCGGCGGCAGGCCGAGGTTCACCCAGTGCATGCCGTGCTGGGCGGCGAAGATTGCAATCTGCTGCAACGTGACCAGCTTGTCGCCCGAACGCGAAGCCGCATTGGTGAAGCCCGCCGCCACCTTGTTGGCCCACTTGCCGCCCTTGGCAAAGACATGGCGCGAACTAGCGTCCATGAATCCCTTGAACTGCGCCGATGCACTGCCCATGTAGGTGGGCGCGCCAAAGATGATGCCATCCACGTTTTCCAGTGTGTCCCAGTGTTGATCGATTTCGTCGACACTGATCAGCAGGCTTTCCACGCCATCAACACTGGCTGCGCCGCGTGCGACGGCCTGCGCTTGTTTGGCGGTATGTCCGTAGCCACTGTGATAGACGATGGCGATTTGGGTAGAGCTGGAGTTCATGGTGCCAAGCCTCAATGTAGTTTGCAATAAATTGAATTTTTCTGCATCACGTGAAACGCCGTAGAGCTGGGACAGTGACGAAAGTTAGGGGGCGCAGCTTGTTCGCTGGAAATTCGACAACATCCCTTTTGTGCCGATTCCCATCGAGAATGCCGGGAGTAGCAACGCGCGAGCAACTCAACTCATGCCAGGTCCCCGAGGTCGTGAGAACGATCCTGCCGACGCTCCGGTTGGACTCCATGCGCCGATGCGCATCAGCAGCGTTCGACGGCGGGAACACGCTGCAGACCACTGACGTCAGGCCATCCGGGGTGAAATGATCGAGCCGCCGTTCGCTAAGGCGACGCACCATCGCATACTTGGCGGATTGTGCCCGCGATCTCTTTACGGTCCCGATGATCTGGGAGCGTCCATAAAGTACCCGCTCCAGCGGCAGCGCAGCCGCCGCTTTCCCATGGTTGGCGCTCTGCCTGAAGGCCAGGAGCATGCCGTACTTATCGTCTATTTGAATATGAGCCGAGCGAAGTCAATCGCACGCTGTCGATGGACGACGCGCTTGAACTGCTATGCGCACCGGCCGTGAAGGGGTCGCGCTTGCGAGTTACACGACTGCGGCCATCTTGTGGCGCATCCGCGCTAGCGGAATCTCCCGTAGCGGCGCTGGAGATGCCGGTGAACGGTGAACATGATTGTGATTGCGGTGATCAGAGGCGTTATCCGGATCGATGAACAAGTTAGCGTCTACGTGGAGAGCAGTATATTCAGACAACGGTAGCGGATCGATGGCTATTCAATGACGAGATTGCAATCTGCCGCACCCTACTGGGCCGCGGAGTCCTCAGGGTGCGAGCTTGTCACGCACATCGCGCCGGGCGCGGATTCTTGATACGCCGGTAGAGTTTGTCGAGCATCGCGTCGCTTTCCTTGGCCGACAGTGCAGGCGCATGCGTTGTGAAGACTTGATTGACGCAGAGCAGCTTGCGACCGGTTTCCAGGTGCACGACGACCGTCAACTGGTGGTGGTGGTGGTGGTTGTGGGCGAAGGGCTTGGCAGGTGCGCCGAAGCGATACTTTGCCCAAATCTTGGGGCCAGCTTGAACCGCGGTCGGGGCCTGAGAGAGCTTACGCCGCCAGATGTTCCTCAACAAGGCACTCACTTCAGTGCCTTGCTGCTGGAAACGCTACTTATACGCTTTGGCCGCAGTCCGGTCTGGTTCCAAGCCTTTCTCCCGGGGCAGAAGTTGAGCCAGTGTCCTTTGACGGGTGAGGAAGCTCCCGAGCATCGCAAGGCCGACCAGTGCGAGGACCGCACCGAGTTCGAAGTCCGCTGGAATGCCAAGCCGGTCCACGACGCGGCCTCCGAGAGACGAGCCAACCGCGATCGCGACCTGAATTATCCCAACGAACAGTGCTGAGCCAGCTTCCGGTAGATCGGCTGTCGATTTCTGAATCCACAAGCTGAGGCACAGTGGAATCGCGCCGAATGCAATGCCCCACGCAAGAACGATCGCCACCACTGTCGGGGCAGAATGGCGCAGCGCGGGCATCATCAACAGCGAGATCATCAGCATCAAGACCATCGCAGCCAGCGACGCCTTGAGGTTGCGCGTTACCGTTGCCGAGACGGCGAAATTGGAAACGAAGCCGATGGCGCCGAAGCCCAGTAAGACCCAAGTAATGCTTTCGGTGCTGAAGTCGGCGTATTGCAACAGGAAAGGGGCAATGAACGTATAGGAAGAAAAGTGAGCGCCGAAGATGAAGGCGACCATGATCAAGCTTCTGCGCGAGTGCGTCCGGTGCAAGAGCGCGAACAGATCGGCGATGCGCAACGCAGCTTTCGAGGGCAGTGATGGGACGAGGATGGCCTGGGCTACCATGGCCACGGTTACGAGTATACCGGTCGCTATGAACGATGCCCGCCACGACGCAAGGCTGGCGATGAACGTGCCGAACGGGACTCCAATCACTGTAGCAAACGTGACCCCTGCCAGAATCATTGCAGTCGCCCGCGCCGCTTCGCGCGGCTGCACCAGCCTTCCCGCGGCGGCAAGCGCGAGAGTCCAAAAGCCTCCCAGGCTTGCACCGAGGATGGCGCGCCCGATCAGCATGACCGCGAAATTGGGTGCAAATGCGGATATCAGATTGGACGTCAGCAGCAACACCGAAAGTATAAGCAGGATATAGCGGCGATCGACCCGTCCAGCCCCCAGCATCATGCCCGGCGCGGAGATGGCTGCCATCACGCCAGGGATCGTGACCATGAGGCCAGCGGTGCCAGGCGTTACGCCGAACTCCTGGGCGACTTGTGGCAAAAGTCCGACCGGCAAGAATTCCGTTGTGACGAACGCAAATGCGCCCACGGTTACGGAACCCACCGCTAGCCAAGCCCGCATAGGGGAGGGGTTGCGGGCTTCGTTCAATGGGTCACCTACCGGGTGACTGTTTTCCATCATCATAAATCTGCTTCCGGGCTTTGGGTCTACAGTTTGGGCTCGCCGATAGGTCTACCGCGACATCGTGCAGACAGGCTTTCCGGTAGCTCCATCTCGAAGCGGACGACGGCATCCGTCAACCGCGCCGATGTAACAGGAAACGCCAGCCTGACCGCGATACACGTGGTTAGGCTACCTAAGAAGTGCGAGGCGGGGTCGGCACCATACCATTGGTTCATGCTTTGCGCTGGCAGGTTGCAAATATGGCGCTAAACCTCGGTTGCCGACAGGGTCTTCTCGCATGCAGACCTGACGAAAAGAGTCGCTTGCATTCGATGGGTTCTTACTCGAACAATGCTGACCACTCGGCGTCGATTTAATTACAGTTCTGTCATGCTGGTGGCGCAAGCCCGTACTATTGGATAGACAAAACTCGATGCAGCGCTGGCGGTGGGAATTCCCGTGCCGCACAGCTGCAAGCGCGGCGAACGCGGCTTGTGCGCTACCAAGGTCGTGAGCGGTGCCGTGTCCCACAGAGATCGCTTCCTGTCTGATGTCCGGCGCTAGGAAGACACCCTGGCCTGTGTTTGTGTCGGCTGGGCGGAAGACGATGCGATGACGCTCGACCTCTGAGCCGGGCGACATTCGCAAGCCCGGATGCGCGGCGCCGATCTGCCCGTGAAAAGCGCGCCGCTGTGGCGAAAGATGGGTCGAAGCCGAATCTCTATATTCGGCTTCGAGCGCCATCGCGCGAACCGAGTATCAAATAACCAACAGGAAGCGGAAGTGTCAAACGTTCTTCATATTGTGGCGTCCCCGCGTGAGAGCAGCCAGTCCGGGCTGGTCGCGGGCGCATTCAGCCAGGAATACCTGCAGACCCATCGGGGCGCGCGCGTGGACGAGCTCGATCTCTGGGCACTCGACCTGCCGGAGATTCGGGAGGACATCCTCAACGCCAAGTATGCTGTTCTCGCTCGCCGCGAGCATACCGAAGCACAGGCGCGCGCGTGGGAGGTCATCAAGCAGGAGGCGGCTCGGCTGCTGGCCTACGACACGCTGGTGATCAGCACGCCAATGTGGAACTTCGGTCTTCCCTATCGGCTGAAGCACTACATCGACGTGGTTACGCAGCCGGGGCTCACGTTCAAATGGACACCGGAGAAGGGCTACGAGGGTCTCGTCCATGGGCGGCGCGCGGTGGTCATCTATGCGAGCTCCTTCGACTATGCGGCGGGTACACCCCTCGCTGGATTCGATCATCAGAAGCCCTATCTGGACGCGTGGCTGCGCTTTATCGGTATCACCGACATCAGCACCATCACGTTTGCCCCGACGCATCCAGACGCCCCGGCGATGGGAAGCGCAAGGGACGCGGCGATGACGCGTGCGCTCGCGATCGCCGGATCCATGTAGGTCCCCCACATTCGGTCCATTGAGGATCCAGGTGGTCCACGCAGTCCACATTGTCAGCAGCCAGTCATGGAACACAAATCCCTCAGACAAGCCGGCGGTCGCTTCCCCGTGGGCACCCGCGCACGCGGCGTGGCGGTACTGCTTTGTCTGGCCGTAATCGGCTTCAACCTGCGCACGCCAATGACCAGCCTGGGTTCGGTGCTGAGCCTGATCCAGGATAGCGTGACCCTTGCCGGATGGCGTACTGGCTTGCTGACTGCGTTGCCTTCTGTTTGCTTCTCGCTGTTCGGCCTCGCCTCGCCGGCGCTTGTGCGTCGTATGGGAGACGAAACCTGCCTGTTTGCATGCCTTGGACTGACGGCCTGCGGACTGCTGCTCCGTGGTGCGGGCGGGGGATCCTGGCTCTTCTTTGGTCAGGCCCTGTCTTGCGCCGGGATCGCCGTTATCAACGTCCTGCTTCCTGGGTATTTGAAGCGCCGGTTTCCCGAGCGAACTGGCTTGCTGACGGGCGTGTACTCGATGGCGCTGTGCGCGGGCGCTGCGCTGGCGTCGGGCCTGACCGTACACATGGCGCAACAGCTGCACGGGTCGTGGGAGCTGGCTCTGGCTGCATGGGCTGCGCCGGCGGGCCTGGCCACAGCCGGATGCGCGCTTGTATTCGGAGTGCGCAACGACGAGAAGCCCGGCTTGGCGACGCCCGGCGTTCAACATGGTGCGGTCTGGACGAGTCCTCTTGCCTGGCAGGTCTCGCTGTTTATGGGCTTCCAGTCCTCGCTCGCCTACATCGTCTTCGGGTGGCTGCCTTCGCTGCTTCAGTGGCGGGGGCTGGACGCCGTCTCGGCCGGCACGATGTGCGCACTCTCCGTCATTGTGCAAGCACCGGCATCGTTGGCCGTGGCGATATGGGCGAGCCGCACGCGCGACCAGAGGGCAGGGATGGCGGTGGCCTCGCTGACATGCGCTGCCGCGTTGTGGGCTTGCCTGCTCCTTCCGCTCGGCAATCTGCAAGCCGCGGCCGTCGCTCTGGGTGTCGCGCAAGGCAGCTTGCTGGCGCTAGGACTCACCGTCATCGGGATGCGCGCGCCGGATGGAGCGGTGGCTGCGCGCTTGTCCGGCATGTCGCAAAGCGTCGGCTACGCGATTGCCGCGCTGGGGCCGGTAGTGGTCGGCCTGCTGCACGCGCGTGCTGGCGGCTGGTGGCTTGTCGGTTGTCTTTGCCTGGCCATCGCCTGCGCCGCCGCGCTGTGCGGGCTCGGCGCAGGCCGTGCCCGGTTGATTCCGGCGCGCCGCCGCACCGATCTGACGATGGTGGGTGGCGACAATGTCCCTTGGTAGGCAGCGCTGTCGTCGCAGGCCCCGTATCTCTCATTCAGCTTGTGGCTGAGCCCGGGTCCTTTTCCATAACAATCACAGGAACTCGCGCGGCCTGCCGCGGGCATTGCCTTCCAGGCCAACATCCTCGCCTTGAATGCGGCGGTCGAGGCGGCGCGCGCGAACGAGCATGGCGGTGGCTTCGCCGTGGTTGCCGGCGAGGTTCGGATGCTCGCGCAGCGAGCAGCTACGGAAGCGAGGTCCATCGCGGCGCTGATTGCTGAATCCGTTTGGGCAATGGCCAGCGGGGCGGCCGCAATCGCCCCGCGCCCGGCGGCGCGGCTCTTAAGACCGATCCCGCCGAAAGCGCGCCGGCGTATTCCCCTCGAGACGGCGGAAACATGTTGTCATATGCGCCTGATCCGCGAAGCCGCAGTCGTGGGCGATCTTGATGAGCGGAAAGTCCGTTTCCAGCAGCAGCGCTTGCGCGCGCTTCACGCGCCGCTTCATGATGAAGCGCAGCGGTGCTTCACCGGTCGATGCGCGGAATGCGCGCATGAAGTGAGGAAGACTCAGTTCGGCTAGGGCAGCCAGTTCGAGCATCGAGATATCCTCGCCGATATGGCCTTCTATATAGTCGACGATCCGGCGCAGGCGATAGGGGGCGAGTCCACCCTTGTTGGCTGCGAGCGCGTCACCTTGCTTGAAGCGCGCAATCTCCACCGCCAATTGCCCGACCAGGCTTTCGCAATACAGCTGGCGCCCCAGTTTCGGCGTGACGCATTCCATGGCGAGCTTGTCCGCGATCGCCCACATTGCCCTGTTCTCGAACATCAGCCGCGTCGTGAAGGCAGGCGGTGTCTCCTCGCTTTCGCACGCCTGCCTCAGCAACTCGTCCGGGAAATGGACGGCGACACACCTGAAGCCTTTGATGAATTGTGTGTGGCCGTACGCTTCGCCGTCCTTCGCGATCAGGCTGAGGTGATCGTTGCCGCGGTAGGCGCCTTCGAGCGGCCTGGAGGGCTGGTGGCGTGCATCTATCTTGCCGCCGGTCTCCCGAAGCGCGGCGCGCAGGCTCAAGCGGCCGGAGCCGAGGGGGCGCGCGATGTCCGAGAGCTGGTCGAATTCGACGACTTCCACTTCGGTGTTGGCCCAGCGGCCAACCACGCGGCTGCGATGAAGATTACTGGCGATGCGTACCATGACGCCCTCCTGTAACTGATACGACACGATGCGAATGAGCTGCGCCAAGATCTCCACTGCCCATCGGCGTCGACGCTACTGCCAGAGAATGCCTGCTCTTCCCGTGCAATATTTGCGCCTGCGGGCTACCTATACTGACCTCGGCTGTGAAGCCAGCGCTGCCTGTTGCCCGGCATGCAACCCCTGACGATGAGGACTGAAACAAAGGAGCACCCTGTGCAGTATCGGTATGCAGCATCCGCCAGCGACGCGGCGGCAGGACGAGCAAGCGGCGCAAGCCGCCGCGGAAGAAATCGCATGAAACGCAGCCATGAGCGGGCAAGCTTTTTGTTCGACAAGGCGAAAGCCGAACACGCAGGGAGTGGAAATCATGACGAGCGGAGCTAGTCCGGTATCTGTCTGCGAGGTGATCAAGAGTCGCGTCGCTGTGCGTCGATTCCTGCCCCGGGGCGTCCCTGAGGCCGTCGTCCGTGAAATCCTGCATACCGCCAGCTATGCGCCAAGCGGAGCCAACCTGCAGCCGTGGAGGGTGTATGTCGTCGCCGGCACGGCGAAGGATGCGCTTGCCGAACAGTTGCATGCCGCGTTTCATGATCGTGCGGAAGCACATAGTGAGGAGTACCGCTACTACCCAGACCCGGGTCTGGAGCCATACGCTTCCCGGAAGCGTGCCTTCGGGCGCTTGTTCTATGGCGCGTTGGGAATTCGGCAGGAGGATGCCGAAGCCCGGGTGCGACAGACGGCGCGTAACTACCGGTTTTTCGATGCTCCCGTCGGGCTGGTCTTCACCATCGACAGGCGACTCGAGCAGGGCAGTTGGCTCGACTACGGGATGTTCCTTCAGAGCATCATGCTGGCAGCCAGGGCGGTCGGGCTCGACACTTGTCCTCAGGTATCGTTTGCAAAGTTTCATGTTGTCCTGCGTAAGTGCATGGGGATACCGGAAAACGAACTCGTTCTGTGTGGCATGTCCCTCGGCTATGCGGATCCGGAATCCCCCGAGTTGAGCACCCGGCAACCCAGGATTCCCGTGGATGCCTTCGCCTCGTTCTCGGGATTTGCCCCTTAGACGGGCGCCACACGGTTCACCCTCATCTGATCCTTCCGCGTCCTGCGGATTCGCTGCGACCGGTGCGATTTCACCGATTGCACCTGGATATCCCTCGCCTGGCCTCGCTGTCCTCTGGGCGGCGACGGCCGCCCTCCAGTCCTTTCTTATCGCACCGCCTCCGAAATCGTTCTGTGGCCGCGCCAGTTCAGCGGTGCCGCGCTCCCCCGGCGGGCCCTGCATGCAAGCCCGGCAGACCCTTGCCAATAATTTCATCTAGCTGACGTGCATTGTATGCAGCGATCTACTCCTTGGCATCAGCGGGTAAACGCTTAGCTGACGCTATGTGATCGATGTATTACCGTATAAAGCGTTTAAAAATCAACACATTAGGATGACTTTCACGATGATTTATCAGGAACGGGTCCGCCGATTCGGGTATTGCCAATCATGACGTGTCTTGCGATGTCTGCATGCAGCAAATAGTATGCTGCATACAGAGACGCGATGAACGCCTCTCGCTGGCAACCCACCCAAGTAGGAGATTCCCCACCATGATGTCCAAGGAACAGAACGATTTCATCACTCGCGTCGGCGAGCAGACACCGGCCGGCAAGCTGTTGCGCCAGTACTGGCAACCGGTTGCATTGGTGGACGAGTTCGCTGGTGAGCGGCCGGTTCGTGCGGTGCGCCTGATGGGCCAGAACTTCGTCGTGTTCCGCGACGAGCAGGGGCGCTACGCGATGCTGGATCGCGATTGCCCTCACCGCGGCGCAGACCTGAGCTTCGGCCGCCTCGAAGACGGTGGCCTGCGCTGTCCCTTCCACGGCTGGTTGTTCGACGCCAGCGGCACATGCCTCCAGACGCCCGCGGAGCCGGCGGGGAGCAAGCTCTGCCAGCGCATCAAGCAGAAGGCCTATCCGGTCGTGGAGCGCAGCGGAATGCTGTTCGCCTTTATTGGCGAAGGCGAGCCGCCGGCGTTTCCGGCCTTTGACTGCTTCGTTGCTCCGGGCCAGTACACCTTCGCGTTCAAGGGCTTGCTCGAGTGCAACTGGCTGCAGGCGCTTGAGGTCGGCATCGATCCCGCGCATGCGTCGTTCCTGCACCGGTTCTTCGAAGACGAGGATGTTTCCGAGAGCTATGGCAGGCAGTTCCGGGGCGCGTCCGCCGACTCGGCAATGCCAATCACGAAGGTTCTTCGCGAGTTCGAGTGCCCCGAAATCAGCATCGCCACGACAGACTACGGCATGCGGCTGATGGCCCTGCGCGAACTCGGCGGCGAACAGCGCCACGTGCGCGTGACCAATGTGGTGTTCCCTCAAGCGTTCATCATCCCCATGAGCGCGGAGATGACGATTGCGCAGTGGCACGTGCCCATCGACGACACTAGCTGCTACTGGTATGCCATCTTCACGAGCTTCACCGAGCCGGTGAACAAGCAGCAGATGCGCGATCAGCGCCTGGCGCTCTATGAGCTGCCGGACTACCGCCCGCGCCAGAACAAGCACAACGACTACGGCTTCAATCCCTACGAGCAGCGCAACGAAACCTACACCGGCATGGGCAGTGACATCAACGTCCATGACCAATGGGCGGTCGAGTCACAGGGCGCAATCCAGGACCGAACCCGCGAGCACCTCGGCACCACCGACAAGGGGATCATTGCGTTTCGCAAGCAACTGGTCGAAGCCATCGAGGCAAACCAGCGCGGTGAAAAGGCGCTGATGATGATCGATGCCGCGCAGGCCAGTGCGCTCAGCGGACCGCCTTCGATCGACGGTGTCAGTGACGGCCTCGGCGCCGATGAGTACTGGCGTGGCGCGGATGCGATGCGTCGCGAGGAATCGGAATGGGCTTCGCAACGCAAGTAATCCGCGCGCGCACAAGACAAATCACTGACAACCGAGGAGGCAAGTCCGTGTCGCAGACGCGGACCGCCCGACCCATATGGCATTTGTAGAAGACTTCGGCCTTTGGACCGACACCCACGCCCGCGCAGCCAACGACGTGATTCGTCGGCTCGCCAGCGGAGATATCGATGTTGTTCGATTCTCCTTCCCCGACCAGCACGGCATTCTGAGGGGCAAGACGCTGGTCGCGTCCGAGGCACAGAAGGCCCTGAAAAGCGGCATCAACGTGACCACGACGCTATTCGCAAAGGACACTTCGCATCGCACTGTGTTCCCCGTGTTCTCTTCGGGCGGCGGATTCAATATCCCTGGCATGCAAGGCGGCGCGGACGTGACGCTGGTGCCGGACCCGCTTACGTTCAAGGTGCTGCCCTGGGCGCCGAATACGGGATGGATTCTCTGCGACCCGCACTTCCATGACGGAACGCCGCTGCCCTTTGCCACGCGCCCCATTCTGCGGCGCGCCGAAGAGCAATTGGCAAAGGCTGGTTACGAACTGATCACGGGGCTGGAAGTCGAGTTTCACGTGTTCCGCTTGCTGCGCGAGCACATGACTCCGGATGATGCTGGCCAGCCGGGCGAGCCGCCCGACGTCGAACTGCTCTCCCACGGCTATCAGTTCCTCACGGAGTTGCGATATGACGCGACGGAGGAGGTGATCGAGCTGATCCGCCGCAACGTCCAGCAGCTCGGCCTGCCCGTGCGTTCGCTCGAAATCGAGTTCGGTCCGAGTCAGTTCGAATTTACCTTCGCGCCGGCAACGCCGGTGGAAACTGCGGACTGCATGGTGCTGTTCCGGAGTGCAGTCAAGCAGGTTTGCAAGCGCCATGGCTACCATGCAACGTTTATGTGCAGACCCAAGATCCGCAATGTGGTCTCCAGCGGATGGCACCTGCATCAGTCACTGAAGCGGCGGGAAGACGGTGCGAACGCTTTCATGCCCGCCGGCGCGGCTGACGAGCTTTCCGCCGTAGGGAAGCACTATCTCGGCGGGCTCCTCAGCCACGCATGCGCGGCGACGGCGTTCTCGACGCCGACCATCAACGGGTACAAGCGCTATCGGGCGTACTCGCTCGCGCCCGATCGTGCGATCTGGGCGCGAGACAATCGCGGGGCCATGTTGCGCGTGCTTGGTGGCCCGGGAGACCAGGCAACGCGAATCGAGAACCGCGTCGGGGAGCCTGCCGCGAATCCCTATCTCTACCTTGCTTCGCAAGCCATCTCCGGGCTGGATGGCATTCAAAGGCAACTGGACCCGGGACCTTCCGCCGACTCTCCCTACGAGACACCGGCGCCCAACCTTCCGCGCACCCTGGAAGAAGCGATTGGCTGTCTGCGTGAGAACGAAACCCTGCGCAACGGCATGGGTTCCGACTTCATCGACTATTTCTGTCACATCAAGGAAGCAGAGATCGCACGGTTCAATCTCGAGGTAAGTGATTGGGAGCAACGCGAGTACTTCGACATATTCTGATGCTAGCGTAGGGAGAATGCCATGCCAACGATCACCTATATTCTGAAGGACGGCAGCCACAAGGCCGTCGCCGCGCCAAACGGCAAGTCGCTGATGGAGGTTGCCATCGCCAACAACATTCGCGGCATTGATGCCGAGTGTGGGGGTTGCTGTTCCTGCGCAACCTGTCATGTCTATGTCGATGAAGAATGGAGCGGCCGGCTGCCCGACGCCGACCAGATGGAGGACGAGCTCCTCGACGGCGTATCCGCGCAGCGCAGGCCAGAGAGCCGCCTGAGCTGCCAGATCACCGTGAGCGATGCACTGGACGGCCTGGTCGTCCGCGTACCGACAACGCAAGGATAAACCATGGCACATCTTGTCATCGTAGGCGCCTCCTATGCGGGGACGCAGCTTGCCCTTGCCGCTCGCGAACTCGGCTTCGATGGTGAGGTCACCATGGTTGGCGAGGAGCCGCACGCCCCGTACCAGAGACCTCCGCTGTCAAAAGGCTTCCTGAGCAGCAAGATCGACGCTTCGAGCCTGCCCTTGCAGTCGCAAGCACGCTTCGACGAAGAGCGAATCGTCCTTAAGGCGGGTGTCTCCGCGCAAGCCATCGACCGCACGCACCGCGAACTATCGCTTTCAGATGGCGAGCGAATCCGCTATGACCATCTTGCGCTGACCACGGGCGCACGCTGCCGGCAACTGCAGTGCGACGGCGCAAGGCTTGCGCAAGTCCACTACCTGCGCAATCTGGCGGACGCCTGCGCCATCAAGGCAAGCGCAGGGGTTTCCCGGCGTGCGGTTGTTGTCGGCGGAGGCTTTATTGGCCTGGAGGTGGCGGCTTGCCTGTGCGCGCTCGGGCTGGAAGTCACCGTGGTGGAAATGCAGGGCCGGCTGCTCGAGCGGGCGGTGCCCCCACTGGTATCAACGTTTCTCCTGGGCGTACACGAGGCGCGGGGCGTGACTTTCAGGATGGGCAGTCAGATTGCCAGGATCTGCGGAGCAGACGCCGTAACGGGCATCGAGCTTGAGACAGGCGAGCATCTTGCTGCGGATATGGTGGTGGCCGGACTAGGTGTCGTGCCCAATGTCGAACTGGCATCCGGCTGTGGACTTGCGGTCGACAACGGCATTGTTGTGAACAGCTTTGGACGCACCAGCGATGCGTCCATCGTGGCGGCGGGTGATTGTGCGTCCTACCCCAATCCGTGGGCGGATGACACGGGAAAATGTGTCAGGGTGGAGTCCATTCAAAGCGCAAATGATCTCGCAAAGGCGGCGGCAGCCACGATCGCTGGCGTGCCGGCTCCGTACGACGCGGTTCCCTGGTTCTGGTCTGATCAGTATGCCTACAAACTGCAAATGGCCGGCTTCTCTCGCGGCCATGATACGACCGTGGTACGCGGAAGCCCGGATGAGGGGCGGTTCACGGCGCTCTACCTGCGAGACGGCCGCCTCATCGGCGCCGACTCTGTCAACCGTCCGCAGGACCATATGGCGGTGCGCCGTTTGCTGGCAGCTCGTATCCATCCAGGGGAGGGCGTTCTGGCGGACGAGACGGTGGCGTTGAAATCCCTGCTTCCCGTCTAGGGCACGCCCCTATCTGCCTGCGCTGCCGGCTGTTTGTATGGTGGACCCGGGTGTACCATATCGACGTTGCATGCAGCATTGCCTGAATGGTATCCAAGCAGGCGGTGATGTGGCGTTATGTCAGAGGTTGAAATGGAATCGCATCAAACACGGGTCCTCGTGCAGCTTCGCGACCTGATCCTAAAAGGAGAGTTTGAACCAGGGGCGCGCCTGGCCGAGATTCCCCTTGCGGAAAAGCTGGGGGTTTCTCGCACACCTGTGCGCCTTGCATTGGGGGCGCTCGAGCAAGAAGGTCTCATCGAGCCGGCGCCGAACAGCGGATACATGATGCGGCGCTTCACCCCTCGTGAAATCCAGGATTCCATCGCCGTGCGCGGTCATCTGGAAGGCATGGCGGCCAGACTAGTAGCCGAGCATGGCCTGTCGCGCCAGCTGGCGCTGGACTTGCGAGACTGCCTGCGCGAGGGTGACCGGGTCCTCACCAAGGCCACGCTCGATTACGACGACTATGTTGCCTACAGCAATATGAACGACCGTTTCCACGCGCTGGTCGTCGAGGGCAGCGGAAACAGCGCCCTGGCGCGCGCGATCGAACTCAATAACCGTCTGCCATTTGCGGCGGCAAGTGCGATGCTGCCAATGCAATCGGCGCTCGATGAAGGCCACCAATGGCTTGTCTATGCGCACCGTCAGCACCACGGTTTGTTTGACGCGATGGAGCGGGGCGAGGGCACCCGTGCACAGGCGCTGGCTACCGAGCACGTCAATGTCGCGCGCCTCAATCTCGAGGGTGCCCTTGACCGGCCAGAGCAGGCATCGCAGGTCATGCCTGCGATGAAGTTGTTCGTCAGCGCCGCCTAGCGCGGCGAGCACCAGGCGGCCAAATCGGGCGGCGAGCATCGCGCACAATCAGGCGGGTCGGCGAGGAGCTGGCCCTTTTTTTTTGGTGTGCCAGGCATGGCGCGTTGCGCGAACGAAACGAAACTCGCTGGGGCGGTATGCCCAGTAGGCGGGAGCCGCCGTATACGGAACCGTACGTACGGTGGTGTGGGAGGACGGCGGGGGCGACCCCGCCTCCTACCCGATCCCCGTCTTCGTCCTGGATCGCACCATGCGATAGCCCGAGAAAATCAGACCTCGCTACATACAAAACTACGCCGAACCGCATCGCTAAGCTGGAGATTGCAGGGGAGTTCACCCGCGGTTCCGATGCGTTGACTTGCGTGCGGCCATCCAGGCTGCGGCAGAAGCCGGCGATAGCCCGCGGTAGTCCCCTGATGCCTTCCCGGCAAATGCTGCTAGGAAACCCATGCGAGAGGGGCACGGACGTCCAGGCGCCGCACGCCTCCTATCCGGAGACTACGTTCATGACATCCCACCAATCTTCCGCCGGAGCGACATCGTCGCTGCACTCCGGCACGCCAACCGCCGATGCCGCCACGGTCGACGTCCAGGCATTCATCGACGACCATCGATTTTCCGGCTTCCAGTGGATCGTGCTCGCCTTGTGCTTTCTCATCCTTGCCGCGGACGGATTCGACACCGCAGCCATCGGTTTCATCGCACCGGCCCTCGTCAAGCACTGGGGCGTCAGCAAGACGCTGTTGGGCCCGGTCATGAGCGCGGCGCTGTTCGGCCTGGCGGCAGGCGCGCTGGTCGCGGGGCCGCTCGCGGACAGGTTCGGCAGAAGAATTGTCCTTGTTGTGTCCATCCTCTGGTTTGGCGGATGGAGCTTGGCGGCGGCTTTTTCCCCCTCCCTTGATGCCCTGACCATCATGCGCTTCCTCACCGGCGTCGGCCTGGGCGCCGCCATGCCAAACGCTGTCACGCTGATGTCGGAATATGCGCCGGCCTCTCGCCGTGGGCTGGCGGTCAACACCATGTTTTGCGGCTTTACGCTCGGGGCGTCCGCCGGCGGCTTTGTCGCAGCCTGGCTGATTCCGGCATATGGATGGACCTCGGTGTTACTGGTCGGAGGCGTGGCGCCGCTTCTGCTTGCCGTGCTGCTAGTGGCTCTGCTGCCCGAGTCGGCACGCTTCATGGTTGCGCGCCAATACCCCGGTGAGAAGGTTGCCAAAGTGCTGGACCGCATCGCCCCCGGAACGCTGACTGGCGCCGAGACCTTCGTGGTGAAGGAGTACGGCGCCACTGTTCAAGGCTCGCCGCTCAGGCAGATCCTGTCGCGTCCCATTGCTGCCAGTTCACTCATGCTCTGGCTCACGTACTTCATGGGGTTACTGGTTTTCTATCTGCTTACCAGCTGGCTGCCAACGCTGATCACTGACGCCGGCTTCAACATCGGAAGCGCCGCGGTTGTCACTGCACTCTTTCCGCTTGGGGGGTGCTTTGGGACCGTGGTGACCGGCTGGCTGATGGACCGTTCGAGTCCTTATCGCGTTGTAGCTCTCGCATACGGACTCGCCGGCCTGCTTATCTTCGCGGTCGGCTATGGCTCGGGCGACCTCATCCTGCTTGGCTTCCTGGTGTTCGGGGCCGGCATCTGCATGAACGGCGCGCAGTCTTCGATGCCGACCCTCGCCGCGGGCTTCTACCCGACGAACTGCCGTGCCACTGGGGTGGCGTGGATGCTCGGAATTGGCCGCTTCGGCGGCATCACCGGTGCGCTCCTCGGCGCACAACTGGTGGGTTTTGGCTGGAGCTTCACCACCATCTTCGGGCTACTGGCGCTACCTGCGCTGGCGGCGGCACTTGCCTTGCTGGGGGCCGGCATGCGTAGTCGTACGCGCTTTGCCGCCAATCCAGCACATACAAAATTGCCGTCCGCGAGCCACTGATCACCAAACAAAAGGAGGAACGCGATGACAAAAACGGGCTTCCCTCAATCCGGCGCGCGTGCGATGCAGCGCCGGCCCGTCCGGGCGATGCTCGGTTCGCTGGCGGTGGGCGCCTGCCTGGCAACACCGTTTGCGCTGGCAGGGGTGCCGCTGTATGCAGATACGATACTGATCAACGGGCACATCCTGACAGCCGACACGGCATTCGCCGCCGCGCAGGCGGTGGCCATCAAGGATGGCAAATTCCTCGCGGTGGGAACCACGCGTGCGGTGAACACCTATCGCGGCCCCGCAACACAGTTGATCGATCTGCACGGCAAGACGGTCGTGCCGGGGTTGATTGATACCCACGCCCACATGGAGCAGGCCGGAATCGCGCTCTACACCGTGCCGCTCTATCGCGCCACCAACGCGGCACAAGCGCTTGACCTGATCAAGGAGCAGGCCAGGCAAGCACAGCCCGGCGAGTGGGTGATCGGCAGCGGATGGCATCCGCCATCGCAGCTCAAGGAGAAGCGCTATCTCACCAGGCAGGAGCTGGATTCCGTTTCGCCGGAGAATCCCGTCTATCTGCCCACGGTCGGGCATGTCGCCATGGTCAACAGCGCGGCGCTCAAGCTGGCGGGCATTACCAGCAAGACGCCGAACCCGCGCGGCGGGGAGATCGAGCGGGGTCCGGATGGCGAGGCCACGGGCGTGCTGCAGGAGGCCGCAATCGGCCTGGTGAAGGACTTCGTGCCTCCGTGGCCCTTCGAGGTTCAGGTCACCCAGTTCCGCGAAGCCATGAAGATCTTCAACGCGGCCGGCCTCACCAGTGTCGTGGTGGGCGCGAGCAGCCCGGAAGACCTGCGCGTGTACGAGACTATCCATGCGCGTCACCAGGCCACGGTCCGCGCGGGAATCATGTTCATGCCCACTGGAGAAACGATTCCCTCGGTGTCCATCGACGAGTGGGAGACGACGTTCCGTCGCATCGGGGTCAACTCAGGCTTTGGTGACGACTGGCTTCGCCTCGCGGCCATCAAACTCGCCATTGACGGTGGCATGACGCTGAAGACGGCGTTCATGCGGGAAGCCTACGCGGATGACTTGCACTATCACGGGATTCGCACCATGCAGCCCGAATTTCTCCGGCAGCTGGTGGCGACGTGCGCCAAGTACGGATGGCGCGTGGGCGTGCATGTGGTGGGCGATGCCGGCGTAGACACGGTGCTCGATGCCTACGAGTTCGCTAGCCAGCGCTACCCGATCGGCGACAAGCGCTTCATCCATGATTCATGGCAGCCTGATGCGGCCAGACCAGATGCAGCGTGCGCACAAGCTGGGCGTACGGGTGGATATGCAGAATGTCTTCATGTGGACCAAGGCGGAAACGGTAGCCCGCTTCCTCGGCAAGGAGGTTGCGGACCGCGCGGTTCCTATCCGCTCGCTGATCGATATCCTCGGCATCGAGAACGTCGGGGCCGGCACCGACTATTCAACCAACGTGATGAATCCCTTCATCAATATGTACGTGATGGTCACCCGCAAGGACATTAACGGCAACGTGTACGGCAAGGACCAGCGCGTGACGCGTGAGGAAGCGCTGCGCCTGTACACGTCATCGGCTGCCCGCTACACCTTCGAAGAAGGCAAGAAGGGTTCCATCGAGGCAGGAAAGCTCGCGGACCTGGTGGTGCTGTCGGATAATCTCATGACGGTGGCTGACGAGCGTATCAAGGACATCAAGCCGCTGCTGACTGTTGTTGGCGGAAAGACGGTGTTCGGAGACGCGAAGGCACTCTAAGGAAGTTTGAGGGGGCTGGCGGAGACGCGCTGATGGGCGCGCGTCCCCGCACTGCCTCTGATTGCCCATCTGAGCGTCGCACATGCCACTATCATTGCCGGCCTCACCAGAGCATGCCTCGTCCTCGTGAGTTCCTCACCTAGCAATTTCTGTGTCCAGTCCGGCAAGAGCTGAATCGCCGCGCCGAGGAATATCGGCATCATGGCGCGCGCCAACGGCGTGGCGCCAGGCAGCTCGCCAAGCAAACGGATGGCCGCGTACATCTTCTCGCTCGCCTCGAGCTGGTCACGATGCGCGCGGATATACTCGTCAACGCTTGCCCGGGTTTCAGGCACATCCAAGGCGCCCAAGCGGCGCGCAATGCAGGCGGTCTCGGCAAAATAGCGATCCTGCTCGGTCGCGGGCAGGGCAGGATTCATATATCGCAAGTAGGCCGAAAGGAAGCTCGATGCTTCCGCAACATGCACCCATGTCAGCAGGCCAGGGTCCGTGGCGGAATAGGCGGCGCCGGATGGCGTGGTACCTCGGATTCTCTGGTGGATGCGGTTCACGTGGTCAATCAGCCCATCGGCATCCCGCCGACTGCCATACGTTGTGCCCGCGATGAACTGCGCGGTGCGCCCCAGGCGTCCCTGCATATCCTGCTGAAACACCGAGTACTCAAGGACGCCTGCCAGAGCCAGCGGATGGAGCGCCTGCAGGATCAACGCCCTAATCCCGCCGACCATCATCGTGGGGAAATCGTCATGGACACGCCAACAGACTGAGTCGGGTCCGAAGAGGCCCGGATCACCCGGTGGGGTAGCCAGGTCGATGGAGTAGCCGGAGGCGGCACGCGTGACGGACCAGACCTATGCTTCGATGCGGCGTCGCAGCGCCTCGATGGAAGGAAACCACGCGACGGGAAGATGAATCATGAGCTTGAATCGTTGGTGACGCAGAACGCTGCACTGCGTCAACACAGATGTCGGTTTGGGGGATTGCATTCTATGTGTGGCACTGCGTTCGTGGTGTTGGAAAGGATGCACTCTTCAGGCAGAGGCGCCACGAGGCGCATGCCTGCAAAAATACGCGCGCATGTGACACAAAACGACAAGGGCCCACCGAACCTAGACTAGAAGCATGTACCAAGTCGTCTCCCCCCAGGCGTCTGGACATTCCCACAAATGCATGAGAGGCGACGAGACAGGAGACCGAATCGCCTCGAACACGATTGAAGGAGTGCAATACATGGATACGCGCGAACGGCTACGTATGGAGTCAATCAGGCTTTTGGCACAGGTCAAGGACCAGCCGCTAGGCCCTGAGCTGGAGGCTTGGCTCAACAAGACACATCCTCCAGGCAGCGAACTCTATGACAGCCTTGCATCGCTCATCATTGCCGGCGAGCGTGAAGGCTGGGCCTGCAACATTGAGATCACTGGCCCGACGTATCGGCGCAGCCCGGTGTTCGAGGCAAGTCCGCAGACGTATGGATTCAGCGTCAACAGCGTCTATATGGACAATCTGGTTGGTCAGTTTCACGCCCACCCGAACGGTGAAATCAATATGATTGTTCCGCTCAATCCTGACGCCGAATTCTGCGGCCGGCCTGCTGGCTGGACCGCACCGGAGCCCATGAGTGAGCATTTCCCAGAAGTTCAAGGCGGGGCAGCCATCATGTTGTACTTTCTGCCAAACGGCGAGATTACTTACACGGGGCGATAGGTACCTTCGCATCTGGTCTGGGTAGCTCAGCAGGGGGGGGCGCTACCGTTGCCGCGTTGAGGCGGCTCCTTCTTCGTCGTCATCGGCTGATGTTCCCATCTTTCCAATAGCCCGGCCAGGTCTGCCGATGTTGCCGGCCGTCTCATTTCGAATGAAGCAGCGTGCAAAGTGCCTTTGGCGACATCTTGCATGTGGATTCTTGTCCACCTGATCGATCGAGACGGCCTTGGGGCGACCGTAGGCATGGATGCGAAGCGCACGGTTGGCGTGATCGACTGCCGACACGGCTCGTGTTCGGTCAGTAGTGTTCCGTCGCTGCCGCGTTGCAGGTTGCGGGTGCGGGGTCCGCTGTCACCACGCCGTGACTGTCAGCAACCGGTCGTGCGCCGGCGCCGCCTGGCTGCCCAGGACGCAACAACAAACCGCCCAGCACACCCGCCGCCGCCGCGAAGATCGCACCGAACAGAAACGCCACGTGATAGCCGCTATTGAGCGCCGCCGTGGCGCTTTCGAAAGCCTGCATCGCGTCGCTGCGCGCGGCAGCGAGACTTGCGAGCACCGCGAGGCCGAGTGCGCCCCCCATCATCAGCGACGTATTGACGATACCGGACGCGAGGCCAGAACCGCTCGGATCGACGTCGCTCATGGCAGCCAGCAGCACGGCATTGAATGCGATGCCCGCGCCGAAGCCGAACAGGATCATGCCAGGCAGCACGTCGAGCACGAAGTTGCCGTTCACCGGTGCCCGTGCGAACAGCGCGAGGCCACACGCCGCGACGAGCAGCCCGAAGGCAAGCGGAAGGCGCAGACCGAAGCGCATCACCACGCGCGCCGACAGGCCCAGCGAAAAGAACGCCATGATCAGACTGGCCGGCAAAAACGCGAGCCCGACCTGCAAGGGCCGGTAGCCGAGCACGCTCTGCAGATACAAGGCGGAGATGAAGAACCACGCGAACATTGCCGCTGCCCAAAGTACGCCGACCACATTGGCAGTCGCGACGTTGCGCAAGCGGAACAGACCGAGCGGCATCAACGGATGCTGCACGCGCGCTTCGATCACGAGAAACACGGCCAACAGCGCCAGCGCGGCGAACAGCAGGCCCAGCGTCTGCGCCGAGGTCCAGCCCGCTTCATTGCCGTTCACGACAGCGTACACGGCGAGCATCAGCGAAGCCGTCACCGTCACCGCGCCGGCCACGTCGAGCCGTTCGCCATGAGCATGGCCGCGTGCTGACGGCAAGAGCGCGACGCACAGCGCATAGACGGTGATGCCAATGGGCAGGTTGACGAGAAAGATCCAGTGCCAGCTCAGCAGGTTGGTCAGCAGACCGCCGAGCAATACGCCGATGGTGCCGCCCCCCGCGCAGACAAAGCCGTACACGCCCATCGCTTTGGCCCGTTCGCCGGTCTCGGTGAACAGATTCATGATCAGCGACAGCGAAACAGCGGAGACGACCGCGCCACCCAAACCCTGCACGGCACGCGCGCATACCAGCAGGATTTGCGAATTCGCCATGCCACATGCGAGCGACGCCAGCGTAAACAGCGTAATGCCGCCGAGGAACAGCTTGCGGTGGCCGTAAAGATCGCCCAGCCGGCCGCCCAGCAGCAAGAAGCCGCCAAAGGTCAGCATGTAGGCGTTGACCACCCACACGAGCGAGGTTTCGGTAAAGCCCAGGTCCGCCCGGATGGACGGCAGTGCGACGTTCACGATGGTCGTGTCCAGCACGATCATCAGCACGCCCAGGCAGAGCACGATAAGGGCAAGCCAGCGTTTGCGTTCGTCGATGCCATGCGTCATGGAACTGCTCCTGTTGGATGCTGGCAGTTCAAGACTGCGCAGCGGAATCGAGATTGGCGAAGCCGGTTGCAAAAGCCTTGCCGCACACCGCGTTCGTATAGTCAATTGCGCGCCCCACGCGAGCGCATGAATCATTCGAGCATCGTCAGCTTGCCCGCGCGGTCTTCAGCGCTTTGGTCCACCACAGCAGCTCGTCGCTCGTGGAACGGCATCGGAAAGTCTTCGAGGTCGAGCAGGCGCGCGTCAACGCCTTCGCGCTTCTTCGCTTCTTCAGATGGTCGGGAATCAGCGCGCGGGTTTCTCGGAGAAGCGTCCCTGACGGACGCTACCAATGATGACGGAAGCCACGGCCACGATGTGCTCTGGTTGAGTGGAATAGCATCGGTCTACGAAAAGGCGGATCAACGCACCACGCCCTTGGCGCGCAGTTCTCGACCGATGCGCGCGATTTCGCGTTCGCCCTCGATCAGCGCTGCGGGGCTGGTGTGCACCGAGTAGTAGCCAAGGTGGAGGTCGTGCGGATGCGGGATTGCCGTACCGAGCACGAAGCGCGCATCGGTCACAGCTTCGAATTCGATCGCCGCATCGGACTGGTCAAATACGGCCAGTTCACCTTTGTCGACTGGATCGGGCGTGCACAGGCTACCGTCCATCACTGCGATCCAACCGACCCGGTAGTCCCGCGGCGGCTGGTAGGTCCAGCGCTGGCCGGCCTTGAGCTGCACAACGAAATAGTTGACGCCCGGAGGTGCATCAATCGGGCTGACCGCCTCGCCGCTACGGCCGAGCAGCACGCGCGCCGGGCCATCCGACGGGATTTCGTTTGCCGAAAGATGTTGGCTGAACGCGGGAGCCAGTTCGCGCTCTGGCGGCAAGGCGACCCATAGCTGGAAGGCCTTGATCGGGGGCACGGCGAAGCCGGAATGCCAGACGCCACGCCCGGCGCTCAACCACTCGATGTCGCCCGCCACCATCGTTCCTTCGTGGCCGATGGATTCGACAAAGCGACCTTGCCCTTCCATCGCCAAGGTCAACGTAGCGATGCCCGAATGCGGATGCCAGCCGAAACCCTGTTGGCCAATCGCCTCTTGCGTATCGACGAGATCGAGAAATACAAACGGCTTGATCATCTTGCCGACGTCGGTGGGGCCGACCATGCGGACGACCGGACCGTGCGCGTAGCCGCGCGTGCGGAAGATTACGTTACGGCCGACACCGACGAGGGGGGGCGGAGTTTGGATGACGGCATGCATGGGGCGCTCTCCAGGTATTTGACTTGCCATAGATGTGGTGCCTGGTCAGATGTCTGTATCGGTTTGCGCGTAATTGAGGAAGTATCCCGTGAACACCGTCAGCCCCAAGAACGCGAATGCCTCAGTCAGGTGCTCATCGCTCCAGCCGGCTTGTTGAGCGGCCTTCCACGTGGCGTCGGTGACGTTTCCCGAATTGGCAGCGGCTTGCCTGACCACGCGGGTCAGCGCGTCGATCTTGGTGTCGCCCGTTGTTGTGCCTGTCCGCAGGGCGGCAATCTGTGCTTCGGTCCAACCGTTCATGCGGGCGAATCGACTGGCGATACCAATCATGTAGTCGTTCCCGACCGTGGCCGCAGTTGCGAGATTTAGCGCCCAACTCACCTTCGGATCTAAGGTGCCGTGCTCGGCGGTCACGGCGCGCAGCGATGTGTACGCCGCCAGCACCGCCGGAGAATGCGCCATCTGGGCATGCACGTTCAGGGGACGTCCCGTAGGGGAAGACTGGGCAATCTCTTGCAGAAGCGGGCGCGACGCATCGGGCGCGCCCTCGGCTGTGTGGGTAGGAATCCGGCTCATGGGTATTTTCCTTCGGAGAGATGTGTCTTCAGGCGGCGGCCGGAGTCGCGAAGTTCGCCTTGGCCCATGCGGCAAACTTCGTCGGCTGCTGGCCGGCGACTTGGTTGGCGAGCGCGATCGCGTCGCGCGAATCCGAGCCGAGATACGTGTGCGCTTCGAAGTAGGCGAGCATCGCCGCGACGCCCTCGGCGCCCGGGAACCAGCCAGCAAAAACCTCGCGTGGGACTCGCGTGAACGAGAACTCGTTTCCTTGACGATTCAGGGTGGCGATGATCTCGTTGAAGCTCAGGAAGTCGCCGACAAGCGGCAAATGTTCACCGTGCCCCGCGAGTCCCGGCTGCGCGAACGCACCAACCACCAAGCGGCCGAGTTCAGTGATATCGCCCATGTGGATGACCCGCCGCTCGGGATCAAGCGGCAGCGCCCAACCCGCGGTGCCATCCGCTTGTTTCTGCGGGGCCATTACGCCGAGCAGGTTTTGGTAGTAGAACGAAGCGATCACAAACGTGTGGTAGGCAAATCCAGCTTCGCTCACGATACGCTCGACCTTTGCCTTGGCCGTGAAATGCGGGACATTGATCTTGCCGTGGCTGATCGTCTCCACGTTTGGGAGCGTCGACCAGATGAAGTGCTGCACGCCGGCGTCTTTTGCCGCGTTGACGGCGGCGAGTGCCTGCTTGGGTTCGTCCGCACCTGCTTCCCAGGCATTGGTCACCAGGAAAACTCCGTGTGCGCCGGCAAACGCGGCTTTCAGCGTTTCCGGACGATTGAAATCCGCCAGAAGGACTTCGTCACCCAGCTTCGGATGCTTGGCCGGATTGCGCGTCAACGCGCGCACTTTGAATTGACCGCTCGCCTGCAGCGCGCGCACAACGGCGCCGCCTTGCTGACCGGTTGCGCCGACGACGGCGATGAGCTTCTGGGTGTTCGACATGGTTGTTCTCCAGTGCGTATTTTGTTGGGGCGGTGCTATCTCATGCAGCGAGCGCGGCGGTCTCTTTCTTCGCCGAGTCGATGGCCCCACTGCGTGCCTCCGGGCCCATCGCCACACCTTCCGCGCGAACGAAGGTGATATCGGTGATGCCCAGAAAGCCGAAGGCCGCCTTCAGATAGGTTTCCTGATGATCGAAGAAGGCTGCGGGCGAGCCTTCGCTGTAAACGCCGCCGCGCGACGAGGCGATGAACAGCTTCTTGCCGCCGCACAGTCCGACCGGGCCGTGCTCCCCGTAGCGGAACGTCTTCCCGGCGACAGAGATGCGGTCGATCCAGGCCTTCAGTTGAGAGGGCACGCCAAGGTTGTACATCGGCGCGCCGATGACCACGATGTTGGTTGCCAGGAACTCCTCGAGCGCGACCTGGCCCATGGCAACGTCGGACTTCAATGCATCGTCGACCGGAGCGCCTTGCGCGGCCGCGAGGTGTGCTGCCGTCAGATGGCCGATCGGTGTGGCGGCAAGGTCGAGACGAGTGACCGCAAGGTCGGGATGGCGGCCCCGGAAGGTCGCGACTACATCCGCTGACAGATCACGGCTGACGGAGCCTTGCCCGAGGATGCTGGAATCTACGTGTAGCAGCTTCATGAGACTTATCTCCGAACGGGCTTACTGCTTGAGCGCTTCGGCCGATATGAGCAGCTTGGTCTTCATATCTGCCTTTGGTGGCTGTACGGCAGTCCGACGATGGTCATGCCGAAGCGCAGCAGGTCGCAGATCGAGCAGCCGCGCATCGACGTCGCGCTGCTCGAGGTGCCGAAGAGTCCACCGCGCCAGCACGACGAGCGTCGCGCCGGGGCGCTTCTCGCGCGGGCCTTGCACCACATCGCTGGCGAGGCGGGTGGAATGCGAGCCGCTTCCGCTTGCGTCGGAACGGGCGCCCGAGTTGATTTGCGGGATGTTCATGGTTACTCCAATGTGGCGTTGACATTGATGTTTTGGAGTCTATAAACTTCAACAGCGCAACGATAGATGGCGAAATGCACTCCTGCGTTGCGCCAGTGGAACGCTGGAAAATAGGCTGCCTACCATGATCGACCTCGACGCCAACGATCTCCTGCTATTCGCTCGCGTTGCCGAAGTCGGCAGCTTCAGCCGCGCAGCCGAGCGCGTGCGCCTACCCAAATCCACCGTTTCAAGGCGCATAGCAGCGCTGGAGAAACGCCTGGGCGAGCGACTCGTCAACCGCAGTTCGCGCAAGCTCACCATTACCGATTTCGGCGTCCACGTTCTCGAACACGCTCGTGGCGTGGCAGCGGAGGTCGATGGCGCGCTCGCTTTGGCGCAACATCGCCAGGTCAAGCCGAGCGGGCGCCTGCGGGTCTCACTGCTGCCCGATCTGGCAGCGAGCGCACTGTCGGAAATGCTGGCCAATTTCGTGCGCGAGCATCCCGCCATCGTGCTCGACATGGACTTGTCATCCCGGCGGGTGGATCTGATTGGCGAGAACTTCGACCTCGCGCTTCGCGCAGGAGACTCGCTCGAAGACAGCGACCTTAGCGCGCGCAAGCTTGCCGAGGCCACAGTGGGGTTGTATGCCTCGCCGGCCTACTTGACGAGCGTGGATACGCCGCAAGCGCCTGATGATCTGCTCGATCTGCATGGCTTGCTGCAGCTGACGCGCACGGGGGAAGCGCGCGGATGGACCCTCGAGCGTGGTGTGGGTGAAGAGAAAGAGCGCTGGAGCGGAACGCCCCGGCAATACACATTGGCCAACTCCATCACCGTGCTGTTGCGCATGGCGCAGGCGGGTTTCGGCGTCGTAAGCGTGCCGGACTTCTACGCGCGTGAGGCTGTGCAACGCGGTCTGCTGACACGCGTACTGCCTCAATGGAACATGCCTGCCGGACGGATCTGGGCGGTGTTTCCGGGACGTCGGCTCATGCCCGCTCGAACTCGGGCATTTCTAGATGCGTTGGTTACTGCTTTAGGGGATGGCTCCGAAGCGCAAGAAAAGGGATGATGCTGCGGATGTGAGTTTTTCCACCTGATGCCTATCAGTGAGCATCTAACCAGGCCGCTATCCGGTCCCCACCGCATTCGCTGCAAATCAAGACGCAGCGAAGTGACGCGACACGCAAGCCACGGAGGCACGTTCGGCCGCCGTATGGATCATGCGCGCGCTGGGCATGTGCCTGGATCGTTACCGGGCTAGGCGACCGGCCAGCTTTGCCTTCCTGCAGCGAAAACCAGGGGCTATCACCGCACTTGGTGCGGCGAATAACTTGCGCCTGCGGAGAAAGGTGGTGTCCGGCCCCATCGGCCGACAACGTGTGCATTTCGAAGCGCCGCCAGCCACTCGCCTGGAAGCTGAAACAAGCCGATTTCTTGACTGGGTCAATGGTGCATCGAACGATCCACCTCTGCTCAATGCGGGCCTCGGCCATTTGTGGCTCGTCACCGTGCATCCGTTTGACGACGGCAATGGCCGTATAGCCCGTGCGATCGGCGACCTGCTGCTGACCTATCCGAATAGGCACGCCTGCGGGAAATGACTTGGCTCGTGGGTGGAACAGCGCCTTCATGGACTCTTGCCAACTCATGCGACGTCACAGCGGCTCAACCAGCCGCCTGTTGCTGTTGCGGCAGTATTCTGCACAGGCCGCGCGTGCCGAGTTGGCGGCGCCGTGCACGAATAGCGGCGCGTCGGCGCGCCGCGACATCGACACCACGATGGACGGAGGCGCGGGCTGCAGCGGTAACTCCACGACTTCGCCGCTCTCGATCAGCTTGTCGACGAACAGGCGCGGAATAGCGGCCACGCCGAAACCGTCGCGCACGAGCTGCACGATCACGGCAATCGACGGCGACCCGGTAATTCGGGTTTCCGAAAGTGGCACACCGTTGGCTCCCGCGAGTTTGGCCACGATGTCCTCTAGCGCGCGATGCGGCGCGGTCCCTCGACCGAACGTCAGGATGGGATGCTGCAGCACCTGTCTGGCGAGCCCGCCGCGCGCGTGCGACAGCAAGCCTGCGCGCGCTACCCAGTGCACGGGATAGTTGGCAAGTGCATTGCACACCACGTTGCTTTCGTCGCTGCCTTCGACGCGAATGATGAGATCGAGCTCGTCGGCAATCAGCCTGCGCTGGAGCACCACGCTCACATCGGCGGTCAGTTCGACTTCCAGCTGGGGGTAGTCTGCGGCGAGCCGTCGCATGTAGTTCGGCAACCAACTGTGCACCACGGTCTCGATCACACCCAGGCGCAGGCGCCCGCGGATCTTGCTGTCGCCCGAGGCGGCGGCCTGCAGCCGCCGTGCGGCCTCGACCACTCCCTTGGCGTATCCGAGCAGGTACTCGCCATTGGGTGTCAGGCGAAATTCGCGACTCTCCCGATCGACCAGCGCGGTTTGCAGCTCATCTTCCAGTGCCTTTATCCGTTGGGAAATGGCAGCAGGCGTCGCGTGCAGCGCGGCTGCTGTTGCGCGAAAGCTGTGCAATTTGGCCAGCGTGACAAAGGTTTCGAGGAATCGCGTATTCATCAGGCGGTGGAGCGGATCGCTGCAGAAGGCGTCAAATTGCTGCGGATATCCCGGCAATTAGCGTTCGTCCCGCTTTGGCACCAGCTCGGTGCGGGTAGGGGAAAACCCGCAAAATTGTTAAGAAATTCTATACGGAGGTGCCAACAAAAAGTCGTTGGCGATAAAAAATTTTACTCTCTATCGTTCAAGGCATACACGACAACGTCATAACGACATGAGAACGCAGATGCCCGAGGACCTGATGCCTTTCGACTTTCGCCAGGCCGTGCGCAGCGGCCAGTTCCGTGGCCCAACCGCAGGCTATTGCGGCGACTACGCCCAGGCCAACCTGGCCATCCTGCCGTCGGCGCACGCCAGCGATTTCCTGCGCTTTTGCCAGGCCAATCCGAAGCCGTGTCCATTGTTGGGCGTTGGTGAGCCGGGACAATGGCATGTGCCGGTACTCGGGCGCGAGGTGGATATTCGCAACGACGTGCCTGCGTATAACGTCTATCGCGACGGGCGGCTCGCCGAAGAAACCGAATCGCTGGCCGACCTGTGGCAGAACGACTTCGTGGTGTTCGCCATCGGCTGCTCGTTCTCGTTCGAACAGATGCTGGCGAAGGAGGGCATTGCGTTGCGCCACGTCGAGGAAGGCCGCAACGTGCCGATGTACCGCACCAGGATCGCGAACCGGCGCGCGGGCGTTTTCGGTGGCGAGCTGGTGGTATCGATGCGGCCCATGCGCGGTGCCGATGCGATTCGCGCCGTGCAGATCACCAGCCGTTTCCCTGCCGTCCATGGTGCGCCAATTCACATCGGCGACCCGGCCGAACTGGGGATCGAAGACCTGGCCAGGCCCGAGTTCGGGGATCCCGTCACGATCAAGCCGGGCGAGTTGCCGGTCTACTGGGCCTGTGGCGTCACGCCCCAGACCGCGATCATGGCCGCCAGGTTGCCGCTGGCGGTCGCGCACAAGCCCGGCCACATGCTGGTGACCGATATCAAGAACGCCTCGCTTGCCGTGTTTTAGGCCGCCGGAGCAACGCGGGCCGTTTTCCCTTAGCAAGGCCGGACGCCGCAGACGACCGGCGGTTACCGAAAGATCCGCGCGAGGCGGAAGGCCGTACTCATCCATCAAGGGGGGGCCGGTCCCGGTACTCGCGCGAAATACCGTTCACCCTACGCGCCTAGGAGCGTTTCATGGACAACAACACCCCCGCGGCGGCGGCTGCCGCCAATCCCGCAACGGTTTCCTCCCTGGCACCAGCTGCGCCCCTCGACGCCGGCGGCAGCCTGTTCTCCTGGTACGGCGATGCGTCGCCCCGCGAGAAACGCGCTTTCTGGAGCTGCAAGGTCGGCTACATGCTCGACGGCATGGATACGCAGATGCTCTCGTTCGTCATTCCGACGCTGATCGCTACCTGGGGTATCAGCCTGGCCGACGCCGGCTTCATCGGCACGCTCACATTGCTGGCTTCGGCACTGGGCGGCTGGGTTGCCGGCATCTTGTCGGACCGCATCGGCCGGGTGCGGACGCTGCAATTGACGGTGGTGTGGTTCGCAGTCTTTACCGGCTTGTGCGGACTGGCGCAGAACTACGAGCAACTGCTGGCCGCGCGTGCGCTCATGGGCTTCGGCTTCGGCGGTGAATGGACCGCCGGTGCCGTGCTGATCGGGGAGGTGATCCGCGCCAAGGATCGCGGCAAGGCTGTCGGCCTCGTGCAGTCGGGCTGGGCGATTGGCTGGGGGTTGACGGCCATCCTGTATTCCGTGCTGTTCTCGGTCATGCCCGCTGAACTGGCGTGGCGCGCGCTGTTCCTCATCGGCCTGCTCCCGGCGCTGCTGGTGGTGGTGATCCGCCGCTACGTGAAGGAGCCCGACGTCTACGAAAAAGAGAAGGCGGCGCAAGGCAAGGCGAGCGATCGTCCCCGTTTCACGGAGATCTTCAGCCCGAAGCTGCTGTCGACGACGGTGCGCGCGGCGCTGTTGGCGACTGGCGCACAAGGCGGGTACTACGCGATCACGACCTGGCTGCCGACGTACCTGAAGACCGAACGTCACCTGACTGTGATGGGGACGGGGGGCTACCTGGCCATGATCATCTTCGGCTCGTGGATCGGCTACCTCGTCAGTTCCTATCTGACCGACAGGCTTGGCCGCAAGCCGAACTTCATTCTCTTCGCGGTGGGCTCGATGACGGTTGCCTTTGGCTACACGATGCTGCCGTTGAGCAACAGTGCCATGTTCTGGCTCGGCTTTCCGCTCGGCTTCTTCGCCTCGGGCATTTTCAGCGGCATGGGCGCGTTCCTGACCGAACTGTTCCCGACGCGGGTGCGTGGTTCCGGCCAGGGCTTTTGCTACAACTTCGGCCGGGCTGTCGGCGCACTCTTTCCCTTCCTGATCGGCGCGCTGTCCAAGCAATATGGTCTCGGCGCCAGCATCGGCATCTTCGCCGCGGCGGCCTATGGCGTGCTGATCATTGCCGCGCTGACGCTGCCGGAAACCCGTGGCCGCGAGCTCGAAGCCGCCGGCATGTAAGTCCCCGGCAGCTGGCGCCATGGCGCCGGCCGCCACCTCGACCCGCATCCTCCTTACCCCCTTGTCCGGCGAGCCGTGCCTTGCGCGCGGCTCGCGGGCGGATTCGTCGGCGCAGCGCGCGCTAGCGCCGCGCTCCACACCTGGCAATTCTGGCATTTCGCACCATGACTCAACTGAATACTCCCGTACCGCAGATGGATTCCCGCTGGCAATTCTGGATCGACCGGGGAGGCACCTTCACGGACATCGTCGCGCGCCGGCCTGACGGCACCCTCACGACCCACAAGCTGCTGTCGGAGAATCCTGAGCAGTACCGTGATGCTGCCGTCGCAGGCATTCGTCACTTGCTGGGCCTTGCCGCCGGAGAGCCGATCACCTCGGCGCAGGTGGAAATGGTCAAGATGGGCACTACCGTGGCGACCAACGCGTTGCTGGAGCGCAAGGGCGAGCCCACCGCGCTGGTGACCACGCGCGGCTTCCGCGATGCGCTGCGCATTGCCTACCAGAACCGGCCGCGACTGTTCGATCTCGATATCGTGCTGCCCGAGTCTCTGTACGACGAAGTGGTGGAGATCGACGAGCGCATCGGCGCGCACGGCGAGGTGGTGAGCGAACTCGACCTGCATTGCGCCCGCCGTGCGCTCGAGGCCGTGCACGGCAAGGGCACACGCGCGCTGGCCATCGTGCTCATGCACGGCTATCGTCACCAGGCGCACGAGAAGGCCGTGGCCGCGCTGGCCCGCGAGATCGGCTTTGCGCAAGTGTCCGTCTCGCACGAGGTGTCGCCGTTGATGAAGCTGGTCTCCCGCGGCGACACGACCGTCGTGGACGCGTACCTGTCGCCGATCCTGCGCCGCTATGTGGAGCAGGTGGCCGGCGAGATGCCCGGCGTCAACCTGCAGTTCATGCAGAGCAGCGGCGGCCTGACGCGCGCCGACAACTTCCAGGGCAAGGATGCCATCCTGTCCGGACCCGCCGGCGGCATCGTCGGCATGGTGAGGGCGTCGACGCAAGCCGGCTTCCCGCGCGTGATCGGCTTTGACATGGGCGGCACCTCCACCGATGTCTCGCACTATCACGGCGAGTTCGAGCGCGTGTTCGAGACCCAGGTGGCGGGGGTGCGCATGCGCGCGCCCATGATGAGCATCCACACGGTGGCAGCGGGCGGCGGCTCAGTGCTGGGGTTCGATGGAACGCGCCTGCGCGTGGGGCCGGAATCGGCCGGCGCCAATCCGGGGCCGGCGGCATATCGCCGCGGCGGTCCGCTTGCGGTCACGGATTGCAACGTGATGCTAGGCAAGATCCAGCCCGAATACTTCCCGAAGATGTTCGGACCGCAGGCGAACGAGGCGCTCGACCGCGACGCCGTGGTGCGCAAGTTCACCGCGCTGGCCGACGAGATCGCCGCGGCGACCGGCAAGCGCCAGACCCCCGAAGCCCTGGCCGAGGGCTTCCTGGAGATCGCAATCGGCAGCATGGCCAATGCGATCAAGAAGATCTCGGTACAGCGCGGCCACGATGTCTCGAACTATGTACTGACGACGTTCGGCGGCGCGGGCGGCCAGCATGCATGCGGCGTGGCCGATGCGCTGGGCATGACGCAGGTGCTGGCGCATCCGCTGGCAGGTGTCTTGTCGGCGTACGGCATGGGCCTCGCGGAACAGACAGCGATGCGCGAGCGCGCGGTCGAATCGATACTGAGCGACGCGGCATTGCCCGAACTCGAGGCCGCGCTCGACGCGCTGTCCGCCGACGCGCAACGCAGCCTCCTCGCGCAGGGCGTGGCGGCTGAGCGCATCGATACGATCCGGCGCGTGCATCTGCGCTACGACGGCACCGACTCGGCCATCGCAGTGCCGTTCGGCTCCGTGGCGGCGATGCGTGCGGCGTTCGAGGCAGCTTATCGCCAGCGCTACTCCTTCCTGATTGACGGCGCGCAGCTGATTGCCGAAGTGGCATCCGTCGAGGCCATCGGGCGCTCGGACGCGCCGGTGGACATCGCGCCGCTCGTCCGGCGCGAATCGGGAGCGCCGCAGCGCGTGGCAACCGTGCGCATGTACGCCGGCGGCGCCTGGCTCGACACCGGCCTGTTCCAGCGTGATGCGCTACTCGCCGGGGATACGCTCGACGGTCCCGCGATCGTGGCGGAAAAGAGCGGAACCACGGTGATCGAGCCCGGGTGGCGCGGCGAGATGACTGCGCAGGGCAACCTGGTGCTCACGCGGGTGCTTGCGCGTGCCGCGCAGCGCGCGCTCGATACGGCGGTCGATCCGGTGCGCCTCGAGATCTTCAACAACTTGTTCATGTCGATCGCGGAGCAGATGGGCCTGCGTTTGCAGAACACGGCGTACTCCGTGAACATCAAGGAGCGGCTCGATTTCTCCTGCGCGATCTTTGACCGCGACGGCAATCTCATTGCCAATGCCCCGCACATGCCGGTACATCTCGGCTCGATGGGCGAGAGCATTCGGACCGTAATCGAACGCAATCGCGGCAAGATGCGTGACGGCGATGTCTTCATGCTCAACGATCCGTACCATGGCGGTACCCATCTGCCGGACGTGACCGTCATTACACCAGTCTTCCATGAGCGCGGTGCGGAGCCTCTGTTCTACGTGGGCTCGCGCGGCCACCATGCGGACATCGGCGGCATCACGCCGGGCTCCATGCCCCCCGACTCGCGTCACGTCGAGGAGGAGGGCGTGCTGATCGACAACTGGCAGTTGATCGCGGGCGGCACGCTGCGCGATGCCGACACGCGCGCGTTGCTGGCCTCGGGGCGCTATCCCGCGCGCAACATTGACCAGAACATGGCTGACCTGCGCGCCCAGGTGGCGGCGAACCAGAAGGGCGTGGACGAGCTGCGTCGCATGGTGGGCGCGTTCGGCCGCGATGTGGTGCTGGCCTATATGGGCCACGTGCAGGACAACGCGCAAGCCGCGGTGCGCCGCGTCGTCGGTGCCTTGAAGGACAGCAGCTACCGCTATCCGCTCGACAATGGCGCCGTGATCGAAGTGGCGATTCGTGTCGATCCCGACAAGCAAGGCGTGACGATCGACTTCACCGGAACGTCGGCGCAGTTGCCGAACAATTTCAACGCGCCGAAGGCGGTCTGCATGGCGGCGGTGCTGTATGTGTTCCGCACGCTGGTGAAGGACGACATCCCGCTCAATGCCGGCTGCCTCAAGCCGTTGCGCGTGATCGTCCCGGAGGGGTCGATGCTCAACCCTGTCTTTCCGGCGGCGGTGGTATCGGGCAACGTGGAAACGTCGTCCGCGATCACGAACGCGCTCTATGGTGCGCTGGGGGTTGTGGCGTCGAGCCAGGGAACGATGAACAACTTCACGTTCGGCAACGCCCGCTACCAGTACTACGAGACCATCTCCGGCGGCAGCGGCGCAGGCGACGGCTACCATGGTACCGATACGGTCCAGACGCATATGACCAACTCGCGCCTGACGGATCCGGAGATTCTCGAGTGGCGCTATCCGGTCAGGCTCGACAGCCACGTGATCCGCCACGGCTCGGGCGGCGCCGGGCGCTGGCGGGGCGGCAACGGCGCGATCCGACGCGTGCGCTTCCTGACGCCAATGATCGCCTCGATCTTGTCGAACAACCGCGTGCACGCGCCTTTCGGCGTGGCGGGCGGTGGCGCCGGTGCACTCGGCAACAACTACATTGAGCGCGCGAACGGCACCCGGGATGCGTTACCGCACATCGGCAGGGCCGAGATGCAGCCGGGCGACGTCTTCGTGATCGAGACGCCCGGAGGGGGAGGGTACGGCCGCGAATAGGCGAAAGCGCGGCAACCGCTATTGCCCCGCTCGTGAGCAGCTTTCCGACGCTGGTGCTTCGCGATGGCAACAAGCAGTATCAGGTGGCGGCGGGCTACGCATCGGCAGACAACGTGGCGAGGCAGCTGGAGCGCGTGCTGGACGCGGTATGTGCGGCGGCCTGATACGGTGGCTGGGGATGGTTGTTGGAACGCTTGCCTTGCCGGCAGGCGGCTGAATGAGGGCCCGGAAGCATCCTTCCGGGCCCTTCGCGTTAGCCGAAAGTGAAGACGAAGGCCTGGACGCCCGGGTCCAGGAAACGGATGTCGAGGGTGTGCTCGCCGACCGTACCCGACTGGCGAACGAGCTGGTAGAGCTTGGTCTGCGTGACGGTGCCGTTGCCATCCGCGTCGATATCGGTGCCGTGGTCGGCGCCGGGCGCCTTGCCGTCGATCATGACGCGCAAGCGCACCGGCTTGCCGTCGGCGCCGGGGCCGAGGACGAGGTGCAGGTCGCGTGCACGGAAGCGGTAGGCGATGCCGCCGCCGGCACGGTTGAGCGTGGCTTGTTCGGCCTCCACGGTCCAGTTGCCGCTCAGGCCCCAGCGATTCAGGCGCGGCTCGGGGATGGTGTAGTCGCGTGCGGCGCCGGCGCGCAGGCCCTCGGGCGAAGCGAAGCTGGATGCCTGTTGGTAGCCGATATAGGTCTCGCGCGAGCGCAGGTTGTCCAGGTCCGGCGCCGCTTGCGCACCGGACGTGTCGATCCTGACCGGCCCGGTGGCGGCTTTTTGCGTGCCGGCCTCCTTCAGCAAGGCCTGGATGACAGCCTCGGACTGTTCATAGTTGCCCTCGCCGAACTGGTGGTGGCGAATCTGCCCGCTGGCATCGATGAAGTAGAGCGCCGGCCAGTAGCTGTTGCCGAACGCCCGCCAGATTCGGAAATCGCTGTCCACCGCAACCGGGTAGCGGATCTTGAATTGCTCGACGGCCTGGCGCACGTTGCCGATCCGCTTCTCGAAGGCGAACTCGGGCGTATGCACGCCGATCACTACCAGCCCCTGGTCCTTGTATTTATCCGCCCAGGCGCGGATATAGGGGAGGGTGCGGATGCAGTTGATGCAGGAGTATGTCCAGAAATCCACCACGACGACCTTGCCGCGCAACTGCTCGCTTGTCAGCGGCGGGGCGTTGAGCCACCCGATCGCGCCGTCGAGCGACGGGAGCCGGCCTTCGTCGGGCAAGCCGCTGTTTCGGGCGAGTAGCCCCTCGGCCGCTACGCGCATCATGCCGCCGCCGGCTGCCTCAGTGGTTGCCGCGGACGTTGCCGGTGTGGGCCGGCTTGCGTGGATCGCGCTAACCAGTGTCTGTTCGAACTGCGTGGCTTGCGCGCCCGGAAGCATGGCAAGGAGACCGGTGTCCGCCCCGGCCGTGACCGCCGCCACGACGCCGAGCACTGCCGCGCCGAGGCCGCGGCGGATCCATGCGCCGGCCCGCAGGGACCGCTTGAGGGTCCCCAGGATACGCCCCCCGACGGCCAGCGCCAGGGCCAGCGACGTCGCCGCGCCCGCCGCATAGGCCATCAACAGCACCGTGGTATGAGCCTGGGCGCCGTGCAGGAAAGCGCCGGCGAGCACCAGTCCCAGGATGGGTCCCGCGCACGGTGTCCATACCAGGCCGGTGGCGACGCCGACCATCAGCGCGTAGCCGAAGGTGGGCACGGGGCCGGCGGCGCCCAGGCGCGGGAGAAGACGATCGGCAAGTGTCATGAGCGGGCGCGCAACTGCGCTGGCCACCTGCGCAGACAGCAGGGTCAGGCCGAAGAGCGTCAGCAGCGCGAGCGCAACGTAACGGCCGTGGTGGCTGGCCTCGATCGCCCAGGTGCCGCCCACCGCCCCAAGCGTGGCGACGAGCGAGAAGGTCAGGACGAGGCCGACGAGCATCGGCAGCGTGTAGCGCAGGAAAGGCTGCTCCGCGCGTGCGAACACAAAGGGCACGACGGGGAGAATGCATGGACTCAGTATCGTCAGCATGCCCCCGAGATAGGCAATCAGGAAAGTGGGCATCATCGTCCTCCAGGATGGGTGGCCGCGGCGACGTCATGCACCCGCGATACCCGTGATGAGACACGAGCCGCACGTCCGCGATGTATCGGCGACGGGCAGGGCCGGTAAGGAACGGTGTCAAGGCCACAGTCCGATACGTTGCGGTACAAAGCGGGGGCGCCTGCGGTGCGCCGGTTCAGTCACACCTTGCTTCCCGGCAGGCATGCCGGGCTCCCTTTTGCAAAGATCCCGAGCGCGGCATCCTGCGGCCCTTCGGGGTGCTGCCTGCCCGTGCTCCCATAGCTCTTCCTTCTCGCAACCGCGACGATCGATTAACCGCGACGATCGATTTTGTATTCGTTTGTATCGCTTGCCCAGTGCGATACGTGTGCTCACAGCGCTACCGCCAAGTCGCTACGGACCAGATACATCGGTCGCCTTAAATGCATCCTGTAGCGCGGCGGCGGCAGCAAAGAGCAGAGGATCCGCCGGCGTTGCAACATTGGCCGCGCCGGACACCGGCGCAACGGCTCTATACGTAACCCTGGAATTCATCATGAGAATCATCAACGTCGCAACCTTTACAAAGCGCTTTGTCTCGATCGTTGCCCTTGCGGCCGCCGCAGGCGGGGTGCAGGCTGTGTCCGCGGCCGACCTGGCTTCCGCTCATGGCTATGGCCCTGGCGCTGCCGCTGCGCGCATCGGAGAGCGTGACCCGTTCATTGACGGCGCACGAAAGGGCGAGCGTGACCCGTTCACGGATGGCGCGCGTATTGACGAGCGTGACGTCTACACGGATGGCGCCCGCAATGTGGATGGCTCCGCCCGATTCGTTGCAAGCCTGGATCGCATCGGCGTCTGGGCGTCGCCTGCCCGAAGTGCAGTTGCCGCGGCCACGCTCGCCCGCATCAGCAATCGCGATGGCTATACCGAAGGCGACGATGCCGCAGATCCCCACTTGGTCGGATAGCGCGTCCCGCAGCGGTGATGACCGCCTGGTTTGATCGTATGCGATTGATAGACAGCTTTTTATATTTGCTTTTCATATTTCTAAACACAACGTCTTAAATAATGCAGCATAGTCGTCGTAGTACCTCGTTTGGTCTCTTCCATTGCTGGAAGCAGGC
>NZ_JBIUHC010000028.1:0-78792 GCF_044627735.1 Cupriavidus sp. CuC1
CTGGGCCGGGCCGGTCGCGGCAGCGGTGCCCGCGGGCGCGAGGCCCGGTGGCGCGCCACGGGGGAGCGAAGCATGAAAGCCCTGGTCACGCATCCCGGCCTGCAGCATTCGCACCAGATGGCACAGGCGCTTTATGAGCACGATCTGCTCAAGCAATACTGGTCCGGCGTGCCAGTGCGCGCCCCGGGCGAGGCGCCGCCGTGGTGGTTGCCGGCCGCCTATCGCGCCAAGCTGCGTGAGGTGGCGATCCCCAGCGCGATGCGGCGGCACCCGGTATTCTTTCCGGGCGTGCTCAAGCTCGGCCTGAATCGCTACGTCGGGCGCTCTTCGTCGGCTTACGCGCACCGGGTCTTCCACCTGTTCGACCATTGGGTGGCCGCCCGGGTGGAGGCGCTGCGCCCGGATATCGTGGTGGCCTACGAGAACTCCGCGCTGCGCACCTTCCAGGCGGCGCGGCGCATTGGCGCGCGCTGCGTGCTGGAGGCACCCGCCGTGCACCACCGCGCGGCCGAGGCCATGGTGCCGGTCGAAGACCGCACCTACCTTGCGCAGATCAACGCGCAAAAGGATGCGGAGATTGCGCTGGCGGACATCATCATCACCTGCTCGGAGTTTGCCGCGCGTACCTACATCGACGCCGGCGTGCTACCCGCCAAGCTCAAGCCGATCCTGCTTGGCGCAACGCTGCCGGATGACGTCCGCCGCCAGCGGCCCGCTGGCGGCCCGCGCTTTGTGTTCGCAGGGGCGGTGCGCGTGGGCAAGGGCATCGACCTGCTCTTGGACGCGTTCGCGCGGCTGCAGGAGCGCCTGCCGGAGGTGGAGCTCGTGCTTGCCGGCGCGCTCGTGGAGCCGGAGCTGGGCGGGCGCATTGCTGCCATGCCGGGCGTGGTTCACCTTGGCGCGTTGCCGCAGCCGGCGCTGTTCCAGGTGTTTGCCGATGCCGATTGCTTCGTGCTGCCGTCGCGCTTCGATTCCTTCGGCATGGTGGTGGCCGAGGCGCTGGCATGCGGCACGCCGGTGCTGCTCTCGGATCGGGTCGGGGCGAAAGAAATCATCCATGAGTTCCCGCAGGCCGGCTGGGTGGTGCCGCTCAGCGCCGAAGCGCTGTATCAACGCATGCTGGCGCTGGCCACCGATCGCGCGCAGCTGGAGCGCGCGCGCGCCCAGGCCTGTGTCGCCGGGCAGAAATACACCTGGGCGAGGTACCGCCTGAGTGCAGCCGAAACGGTAGCCGCGCTATGCTGAGCCATTCCCTTCCCTACGCGAAACCCGCGGTGGCGGCCCGCCGGGCACGCGTCACCGTGTTCGGGCGGATCTTCATCACGGTCTTCGTGATTGCGGTGCTCGAGGGCGCCGCGCGCAAGTGGGTGTCGGATTCGCTCACCATGCCGCTGATCCTGCTGCGCGACCTGATGGTCGTGTATGCGTTGTACCACGCGGTGCGCTATTCAGGCTTTACCCCGGCGCGGCGCACCGTGCGCATGCTGCTGTGGTGGTCGGCCATTGTTTGCTTCTGGGGCTTGCTGCAGCTGGTCGCGGGCATCAACTCGCTGCCCATTTTCCTGATCGGCGTGCGCTTCTGGCTACTGTACCTGTGGTTTGCCTACGCCGCCGCAGAGCTGCTCGAGGAGCAGGACCTGGATGCCATCTACAAGGTCGCGCTCGCCATGCTGCTGTTCATGGCCCCGCTGGCACTGGTGCAGCATTTCCAGCCGCCGGAGAGTTTCCTCAATCGCCAGATCGAGGGCGATCCGGATACGGTCTTCCGCGTGACGGCCGACGTGGTGCGTACCACGGGCACCTTCTCGTTCACGCTGGGCTACACCCTGTTCCTGGCGATCGTCAGCCCCTTCGCGCTGGAGGCGGTGCTGGGCGGGCAGAAGCCGGGGCTCTGGGGCAAGCTGCGTTCGCTTGCGGTCATGGGCAGTCTCTTCATTGCCTCGCTGGTCAGCGGGTCGCGCTCGGCCATCCTGCTGCTGCCGATCGTGTTCGGCATCGCACTGCTGGCAAACCTGCGCTACGGCAAGGGAAAACGGCGCAGGGCGGCGGTGTCGTGGGGCATCGTCTCCATCCTCATGAGCGTGGTCATCGTGCTGTTCGTCAGCTCGGCCGTGGACGCGACACTCGAGCGCTTCAGCTCCGCGGCGGAGTCGGAGAGCTTCGGCGACCGGGTGGAGTCGATGTTCTTTGGCGTCAACGATGTTTCGGCCGAGCAGAGCCTGCTTGGCAGCGGGCTCGGGCTTGGCAGCAATCTTGCCAACTACTTCCTGCAGACCGGCCTGCTGTTCGTGATCAGCGAAACGGAGACCGGTCGCGTCATTGGCGAGATGGGCCTGGTCGGCTACCTGAGCATCTTGCTCAAGGTGCTGATCTTCTGCAACGGCATGTGGCGCGCGTTGCGCGTGGCCAAGCGCACCGGCAACTGCTTTCTTATCCTGATGTGGACCATTGCCATCTTCGGGCTGACCTCCTGGCCGGTGGTCGGGCAACTGACAGCCAATGTGCTTGGCTTCGTGTTTGCCGGCATTACGCTGGCGGCCACGCGGCAGGCGAGCCAACGCTTGTATCACCCCGGCTAAGCCCTCCTGGGAGCGGCATGACGAAGTCACGTCATAAAAAAACTACGCGGCAGCGACCGGCTATCCGCACACCTTCCAACAACCATGAAGATCATCTTATTGGGTCACCCCGCCTTTTTTGGCAGCCACAGCATGGACCGCTTTGCCGCGATGATCGTCGACGGCATGCGCGCACGCGGCCACCAGGCCGACCTATGGACACCCGCGGCCGTGATGTGGCGCCTGCCGGCCCGGGGCGGGCTGCGCAAATGGCTGGGCTACATCGACCAGTACATCCTGTTCCCGATCCTTGCGCTATGGCGCCTGCGCAAAGTCGACAAGGACACCTTGCTGGTGCTGGCCGATCATGCGCTGGGCATCTGGATGCCCCTGCTGCGCCATCGTCCGCACGTGGTGCATTGCCATGATTTCATTGCCCTGCGCACGCTCGCCGGCGAGTTCCCGGAGCACGGCCTCTCGCCCAGCGGGCACACCTATCAGTCGCTGATCCGTTGGGGCCTGTTGCAGGGAAAGGCGTTTATCGCGGTCTCGAACAAGACCATGCGCGACCTGCGGCGGCTGCATCCGTGCGCGCCCGAGGCGGCGTGGGTGGTCTACAACGGGATGAACTATCCGTTCCACAGGATGGGCACCACCGAGGCGCTGGCCTGCCTGCAGCGCGCCGGCGTGCCGGCCGATCCGCAAGGCATGCTGGTGCATATCGGCGGCAACCAGTGGTACAAGAACCGCGAAGGCGTGCTGGCGCTTTACCTCGCCTATTGCCGCCAGTGCCGCGAGCCCCGGGCGCTGTGGATGATCGGTGGCGATCCCACCGCGCAAATGCGCGAGCAGGGCGAGCGGGCGGCTGCCCTCGGCGGCAGCGTGCGCTTCCTGACGAGGCTGCCCACCGAGGCGGTGCAGGCAGCCTATTCGCTAGCCGCCGTGATGCTGTTTCCCAGCCTGGAAGAAGGCTTTGGCTGGCCCATCATCGAAGCCATGGCATGCGGCGCGCCGGTGCTGACCACCAACCGCTCGCCGATGACCGAGATCAGTGGCAACCAGGTGCAGTTGCTCGAGCCGATGGCTAGCGGTGACATGGACGGTTGGGCGCTACGCGGCGCGCAGGCGCTGGCCGGGATGCTCGCATGGCCGCAGGCGCGGCGCGCCGAAGTGGCCGCGCGCTCGATAGCGTGGGCCAAGAACTTCTCCGCGGAGAAGGCCATCGACCAGTACGAGCGTATCTATCTTGGTGTGTTGGCGGCGGCTTCGGTGCAAGACCGCGTATCGGTGGATGCGTGAGAGTTTTTTTGGGTATGAGGTTGGGGTGCTTGGGGACGCCAGCCTGCACCAACAGCTAAGAGCCCTAAAGCGCCCCACCAAATCACTCTCCACCAACCCCGGCGGTCGTAGGCGCACCGGCAGGCTGCCGCCTGACCAGCGCAAATAGTGCCTTCTCCAGTTCCCCCAGCACCATGTCGCGGTCCAGGTACTGCTCGGCCCACCGGCGCCCGGCGTCACCAAGGTGCGAGCGCAGCGCGGGCCGGGCCGCCAGCATGTCGATGGCACCGGCCAGCGCCGCCGCGTCGCCCGGCGGCACCAGCACGCCGCATTGCGCGACCACCCGGCCAAGTTCCGTGTCCGGCTGCGCGGTGGCAACCACCGGGCGGGCGCTGGCCAGCATGCCGGTCAGCTTCGAGGGCATGACCAGGTCGGCAGCGCCGGCGCGCTGCGGCAGCAGGTGAATGTCGGCGGCGGCCAGCAGCGATGCAAACATGTCGGCGGGCTGCAAGGGCAGGAAACGCACCTGTGGCAGCCCGGCGCAGGCGGCCTCCAGTGCCGGGCGCCCGGCGCCGTCGCCGCAGAAGATGAAGAGCAGGCGTTCATGGCCATGCAGCAGGCGGGCTGCGTCGGCCATGACATCGAGCCCCTGCTTGGCGCCCATATTGCCCGAGTACAGCGCCACCACGGCATTGGCCGGAATGCCCAGCGCACGCCGCGCCAGCGTGGCGCTGCCGGCGCCGATTTCGCGCAGGTTGACCCAGTTGGGCAGCAAGGCCGCGCGCTCGGGCTGCGTGCCCTTGCCGCGCGCCAGCGAGACCATGGCCTGCGAGATCGATGAGACCCGGTCAAAGCGCGCCATCAGTTGATGCTCCATGTGCTGCGCCAGGCGGCGCAGCCAGGGCCGGCGCAGCAGCCCCAGCGCAAAGGCCGCGTCGACCTCGTAGTCCTGCACATGCAGCCAGGTCTTGCAGCCGCACCAGTGCGCGAACAGCAGGGCGGCCGGCGCGCACATCAGGGGGGGCTCCACCACGAACAGCGCATCCGGGCGCCAGCGCAACTGGGCCATCAGGCTGGGCAGGCTGGATACGGCAAAGCTCGCCAGGTGCAGCAGCCGCGTGACGCCGGTTGGCTTGCGCGGCACCCACAGCGGCGCGCGATACACTTCTACCCAACGCCGCCGCTCGCGGCTGTATTGCCAGGCGCGATAGCCCTCGCCCACGCGCCACGCCGGATAGTACGGCGGCGCCGTGACCACCCGTACCTCATGGCCGCGCGCGGCCAGCCACTCGGCCTGCTCGCAGGTGTACTTGCCGATGCCGGTCAGCTCGGGCGCGTAGTTGAGGCAGTACATGAGTATCTTCATGGCAACGGTAGCGTCAGTGGCGTCGATGCTTTGTCTGGGGGTACGAAGCCGTCACGCCCTGCGCGGCGCGCGGGGGTGCGTGGCGGCACATGCTGGCGCGCGCCTAGTCCGCGGCCATGATCCGCACGCAGCCGGCGGCCATGGCCCTGCCCGCGGAGGCGGGGGAGTCCTCCAGCGCGGCGGCCTGGCAGCGCGCGGCGGTGGCGGCGGCATCGGCAAAACGCGTGGGTACCTGCGTCAGGCACCTGGCCAGCGCACCGGCGTCTCCCGCCTTGAAGTACAAGCCGGTGACGCCGTCGCGTATCAGTTCGCCGGCGTCGTCGTTGTTCACGCTTACCACCACCGGGCAGCCGTAGCTCAGTGCCTCGCGCACCAGCGGATGCCAGCGCAGCGCGGCATCGGGCAGTACCAGGCAGCTCGCCTTGCGGTACTCCACGGCATAGTCCGCCGGCGCCATCGCACCCAGGAAGCGGACCGATGCCCCCAGTCCGAGCGCGTCGGCCATGGTGCGCAGGCGGCCATAGGCGGGGCCGGTGCCCACCAGCGCCAACGTGGCCGCCGGCCACGCCTGCCGCGCGCCGGCAAACGCGTAGAGCAGCAGTACCAGGGCCGGATCGTGCGCGAGGGTGCCAACATGCAGGAAATGCGGCGCATGCGGCGGCGGTGCGTGCTCGACCCGCTCGCGCAGTTCGGCGGCGGCATTGAAGCCGTCCGGCAGCACGGCAGGCGGGCGGCAGGCAAAGATCTTGCGCGGTGGGACATCGGCGGCAATGGCGCGCGCGCAGCCGCGCTCGCTGCCCACGAAGACGCCCTGGCAACGGCGCAGCAATACCGCATCTGCCAGCGCGCCCAGGCGGCCGGGAACGCTCGCAAAGGCGGCGCCGTGGAAGAATGCCGCGCGCCGCCGGCCCAGGGCCATGCTGGCCAGCAGCATGGCCCAGTTCTCCAGCCGGCTCTGGCCCGCCAACACCACCAGCGCGCCGGGACTGAGCGAGATGGCTCTCATCTGCTGCAGGCAGCGCCGCCACAGGCCCGCATCAGCGCTGCCCGTGGGAAAGACGACCTGGCCGGGCCAGAGCACGCCGGGACGCGCTGGCGCGCCGCTTGCGGCGGAGGTAGCCGACGCCGTGGGCGCAGCGGCCTGGGGCCGTGTGCGCTTGTCGGCATGGCGGAGCAGGGGTTTCATGTCAGGCCTCCACGGGTTGTGCCGGCGCTGTGCCATGCGCCAGCCTTCCGCTTTGCAATGCGTCCAGGTAGGCCAGCCGCAGGCCGTCGCGCAACGCCACGGCCGGCTGCCAGCCGGTGGCGGCAAGGGCCGTGCAGTCGAGCCGCTTGCGCGGCGTGCCGTCGGGCTTGCCGCTGTCGAAGACCACGTCGCCGCGAAAGCCCACGGTCAGCGCCACCAGCACCGCCAGTTCGCGGATGCTGACTTCCTCGCTGCTGCCCACGTTCAGGAATCCGGCCGGCGCGGTCTGGCGGTACACGTCCTCGGGCAGCGCCATCACATGCAGGCATGCCGCAGCCAGGTCGTCCGCGTAGAGGAACTCGCGCAGCGGCGTGCCGCTACCCCACACCGGCACGTGCTGGGCGTGTGCCATGCCGGCCTCGTGGAAGCGCCGCAGCAGGCCCGGTATCACGTGGCTGTTGTCGGGGTGATAGTTGTCGCCCGGGCCGTAGAGGTTGGTCGGCATCACGCAGCGGTAGTCGGTGCCGTACTGGCGGTTGTAGCTCTCGCACAGGGCAATGCCGGCAATCTTGGCCAGGGCGTAGGGCGCGTTGGTGGGCTCGAGCGGCCCGGTGAGCAGCGCGGCCTCGCCAATGGGCTGCGGCGCGAACTTCGGATAGATGCAGCTCGAGCCGAGGAACAGCAGGCGCTTCACGCCCGCGCGCCAGGCCTCGTGGATGACGTTGGCCGCGATCATCAGGTTCTGCTGGATGAACTCGGCGGGATAGGTGTGGTTGGCGTGGATGCCGCCGACCCGGGCGGCTGCCAGGTAGACCGTGTCGATGCCCTGGGTGGCAAAGAACGCACGCACCTGCTGCTGGTCGGTGAGGTCGAGCTCGGCGTGGCTGCGCGTGATGACGTCGGCCTGCCCGCTTGCCTCCAGCGCGCGCACGATGGCCGAGCCAACCATGCCGCGGTGGCCCGCCACGAACACAGGGGCTCGCCGCGCGGGAGTGGAACCTGGCGCGGGATGTCTTGACACCGCGTTGCCGGCTTCACTCATGATGGTCGTAAGCCCGGAACCCGGCCAGCTTGACGAACGCATCGCGCCGCGCCGCGGCGAAGTCCGCCTCCACCATCTCCCGCACCAACGCCGCAAAATGCGTGCGCGGCGACCAGCCAAGACGCTCGCGCGCCTTGCTGGCGTCGCCCAGCAAGGTCTCGACTTCGGTGGGCCGGAAGTAACGCGCATCCACCCGCACGATCACGTCGCCTACCTTGCAACGCGCCACCACCGGGCCGGTGGCGGCATCGACGCGCGCCACCACGCCAACCTCATCGACGCCTTCGCCCTCGAAGCGCATCGTGATGCCGAGCTCCTGGGCGGCCAACTGCACGAACTCGCGCACGCTGTGCTGCTCGCCGCTGGCGATCACGTAGTCCTCGGGCTTGTCCTGCTGCAGCATCAGCCACTGCATTTGCACGTAGTCGCGCGCGTGGCCCCAGTCACGCAGGGCCGACAGATTGCCGAGATAGAGCGTGTCCTGCAGCGCCAGAGCGATGCGCGCGATCGCCCGCGTGATCTTGCGCGTGACGAAGGTCTCGCCACGCACCGGGCTCTCGTGATTGAACAGGATGCCGTTGCAGGCATACATGCCGTAGGCCTCGCGATAGTTCACCGTGATCCAGTAGGCGTACAGCTTGGCGGCTGCATAGGGGCTGCGCGGGTAGAACGGCGTGGTCTCCTTTTGCGGTGTTTCCTGCACCAGGCCGTACAGCTCGGAGGTGGACGCCTGGTAGAAGCGGGTTTGCTTCTCCAGGCCGAGAATGCGCACGGCTTCGAGCAGGCGCAGCGTGCCCAGTGCATCCGTGTTGGCAGTGTATTCAGGCTGCTCGAACGACACCTGCACATGGCTTTGCGCCGCCAGGTTGTAGATCTCGTCGGGTTGCGATTGCTGCACCACGCGCACCAGGCTGGCGGTGTCGGTCATGTCCCCATGGTGCAGGATCAGGCTGCGCCTGGGCGCTTGCGGGTCCTGGTACAGGTGGTCGATGCGCTCGGTATTGAACAACGAACTGCGGCGCTTGATGCCGTGTACCTCGTAGCCTTTGGCGATCAGCAGTTCGCACAGGTAGGCGCCGTCCTGCCCGGTGATGCCGGTGATCAGCGCGCGGCGCGGGCGTTGCGCCCCGCCGCTGCCGGTGTCGCCGCAGGCTTGGGGTTGCAACTCGCTGGTCGCGAGCCGGCCAAGGCGTTCGAAGTCATGCGCGCCCATAGATATCTGCCATCCGGATGATGTCGTCTTCGCCAAGGTAGGAGCCAGACTGGATCTCGATCAGTTCGAGCGGGATCCGGCCGGGGTTTTCAAGGCTGTGCGCCTCGCCGATCGGGATATAGGTGGATTGGTCTTCGGTCAGCAGGTACTCGAGGTCGCCGCGGCGCACGCGCGCCGTGCCGGAAACCACCACCCAGTGCTCGGCACGGTGGTGATGCAGTTGCAGCGAAAGCTTGGCGCCGGGTTTGACCGTGATGCGCTTGACCTGGTAGCGCGTGCCGTGGTCCACGGCGTCGTAGGTGCCCCAGGGCCGGTATACCTTGCGATGCTGGGTGGCCTCGGGGCGGCCCTGGGCGCGCACCGCCTCCACCAGTTGCTTGACGTCCTGGCAGTGATCCTTGTGGACCACCAGCACCACATCCGGCGTTTCCACCACCATCACGTCGTCCAGGCCGGCGATCGCCACCATCCGGTGCGAGGCGTGGACGAGGCAGCCCTGGGCGTGGTGCGTGACCACGTCGCCGATGGCCACGTTGCCATCGGCGGTTTTCCCGGCGGCTTTCCACACCGCGTCCCAGGAGCCCACGTCGCTCCAGTCGGCGCAGAGCGGCGCCATTTGCGCGTCGCGCAGGTGTTCCATCACGGCGTAGTCGATCGAGTCGGAGCGGCAGGCGGCGAAGGCGTCGGCGTCGAGCCGGAAGAAGTCCAGGTCGCGGTGGCCGCGCACCATCGCTTCTTGCGCGGCCAGCAGGATGTCCGGCGCGAACCGTTCCAGCGCGGCGAGATAGGCGGAGGCGCGCAACAGGAAGATGCCGCTGTTCCAGAAACAGTTGCCTTCCTGCAGGTAGCCGGTGGCCATTTCCAGCGACGGCTTTTCGACGAAGCGCGTGACTGACAGCAAGTCGGCCGTATTGCTGGGCACCGCCTTGATATAGCCGTAGCCGGTGGCGGCAAACGTGGGCACCACGCCCAGCGTCACCACCACCCCGGTCGCGGCCACGGCGCTGGCCTGGCACACGGTCTGGGTGAAGGCGGCGCGGTCGCCGATCAGGTGATCGGAGGGCAGCACCAGCAGCACCGGGTCGGCACCGCCGCTGCGCGCCTGCAGCGCAGCCACGGCTGCGGCGGGCGCGGTATTGCGCGGATGCGGCTCGAGCACGATGGCGGACAGTGCGCAGCCCGCCTCCCGCGCCTGTTCGGCCACCACGAAACGGTGCGCTTCATTGCTGACCAGGATGGGGTCTTGCGCACCAGGAATCTCCCGCACCCGCAGCAGGGTGTCTTGCAGCAGCGAGTCCTGTCCGAGCAGGCGCAGGAACTGCTTGGGATAGCCGTCACGGGACAATGGCCACAGCCGGGAGCCAGCGCCGCCACACAGGATGACCGGTACGATCTGCTTGTCGTCTGCCATGGCATGTCTCCTTCACGCAGCACGAAGCCTGGCTCGCGCTAGCGGCGAGCCGGGTGACGGGTAGTGAGGTGACTGTAATGCGGGGCCACGAGGGGGACTGTTGGCTAGCACACACTCGATGGCCGGCTGCTGGAGCGTGCCGGGCGCGCCAGCCAGGCACGCAAAAAAAAAACGCCGTCCCTGCGCGAGGCAGGGACGGCGTGCGTGGCGTGCTTGCCGCGGAGGATCGGCTTAGCGGGTCCAGTAGCCGGGCCGCATCACCCAGCCGCCATGCGGGCCTTGCACCCAGCGCTCGGGCACATAGCGGTGGCCCGGGCGTTCGCGTTGCCAGTAGCCGCCGCGCCAGGCATAGCTGCCGCCGTGGGCGTTCCAGTGTCCCGGTACCCATGCCTGGCCAGGGCGGCCCGGCGGGCGCGGCTCATAGCGCGGCGGGGGCGGCGCCGGGCGCATATGCGGGGTGCCGTGGTAGCCCGGGGGATAGGCCTGGGCCTGGGCCGGCGAGATCAGGCCAAGCGCGGCGCCAGCGGCAAGGGTAGTGAGGGCGAGCAGCAGTTGGCGTTTCATGGTTCAACTCCAGGGGGCGAGCGATGCATTGGATTCGGGGGCGGCGCGTGCGTCTTGCCGGCGGCCGCTCAATAGCGGTCGTGGTAACGGTACGGCGGCGGGCCGCCACGCGGGGGCACCACGATGCAGGCGGACAGCAGGGCCGCTGCGGAGGAGAGCAGGACAACCAGGGCGATGGCGCGTTTCATGTTGGGGACTCCGTGACTGGCTTCGCGTTGAACATGGCTTCACTGTAGCCATCGGGCCCGCGCCGGTGTGCTTGCACTTGTAAGGCGCAATCACACTTTCAAGCCTCGGCGTCACCCTCGGAGAGGCTCTCCGAGCCCTTGCACGCGACCCGCCAGGCCTTGCCGGCATTGGGCGCACGGGTGGTGCCGCGGGGCCGGCCGCAGCCTCAAAAAGAAAACGGGACCGTGGCCGGTCCCGTAATGTGGCGTTACATCGGAAATAACTCTCGCAAGGATTTGCCCCTGCAGCGGCCCGTCGACACGCGCCTCAGCGTGCCCGCACCTCGCGCTGGAACACCGCCAGCGCATGCGCGCGGGTGGCGATGAAGCGCGGATCGGCCACGGCCTGCGCATCGCGCGGGCGCGGCATGTCGAAGTCGATCGCCTCGGCCACGCGCGTGGGCCGGCGCGTCAGCAGCAGGATGCGGTCGGCCAGGAAGACGGCGTCCTCCAGATCGTGGGAGACGATCACCATGGTGGTGCCCTCGGCCAGTTGCACCTCCTGGAGCTTGTCGCGGATGAACAGGGTGGTCTCGAAATCCAACGCAGAAAAGGGTTCGTCGAGGAACAGCACCTCGGGCCGCGGCGCCAGCGCGCGCATGATGCAGATCAGTTGCTGCTGCCCGCCCGAGAGCTCATAGGGAAAGCGGTTGACGTCAAAGCGTACGTCGAAGGTGCGCAGCAGCTCCTCGGTGCGCGCCTTGACCTGCGCCTCCGGCATGCCCTTGCGGCGCAGCGGGTAGGCCACATTGTCGCGCGCGCTGATCCACGGCAGCAGGGCGTCGCGGTAGTTCTGGAAGACGTAGCCGATCACGGTCTGGCGCAGCGTCTTGCCGTCGAACAGCACCTCGCCCCGGTCGAACGGCAGCAGGCCCGCCACCATGTTGATCAGCGTCGACTTGCCGCAGCCATTGGGCCCGAAGATCGAGACGATCTTGCCGCGCGGCAGGTCCAGGTCGAGATGCTGGTACAGCGGCACGCCGCCGAAGGCCTTGGACAGGCCGCGGATGGTGACATGGACCTCGCGCCCGGCCGGTGCGGCCACCAGCGGCGACGGCGGCGGCGCGTCGGCCACGCCGGCACCCGATTGCAGGACTCTCATTTGCCGCTCCAGTGGACAAAGCGCTTCTCCAGCATGAAGAAGGCCAGGTTGAGCACATAGCCGAGCGCGCCGGTGACCAGGATGGCGGCGTACATGCTGCGGATGTTGAAGACCTGCTGCGCGTCGATGATGCGGTGGCCAAGGCCCGTGTCCGAGCCGATGAACATCTCCGCCACGATCACGATCACCAGCGACATCGACACCCCGGTGCGCAGCCCGACGAAGGTCTGCGGCAGGCTCTCCATCAGCAGCACGTCCTTGAACACGTGCCACCTGGACACGCCCATGGCCTGCACCGCCAGCACGCGCGTCTTCTTGGCGTTCATCACGCCGTAAGCGCTGTTGAACAGGATCAGCAGCACCGCGGCGAACGCGGCAATGGCAATCTTGTTCGCATCCGACAGGCCGAACAGCAGCATGAACAGCGGGATCAGCGCGGATGACGGCGTGGAGCGGAAGAAGTCGATCAGGAACTCCACGCTGCGATAGGCCGGGACCGAGCTGCCCAGCGCCACGCCCAGCGGCACGCCGATCACCGCGGCGATCGCAAACGCGTAGAAGGTGCGTGACACAGTGGCCAGCAGGTCTGTGTTGATGGAGCCGTCGGCAAAACTGCCGAACAGCACGCCGAGCGTGGCTGCCGGCGATGGCAGCAGCACCGGGTTGGCCCATTTGGCCGAGACCGCGGCTTGCCACAGCGCCAGCAGCGCCAGCGGGCCGATCAGCGGCAGCAGCCGCGGCGCCAGGTGGGAAGCACGCATGTCAGCCCCGGTAGAGCATGTCCGCCACCGGCACCCGGCGGGCAAACAGCTTGCGGTCGTGGAAGACGTCGAAGAACTTCTGGAAGGCCTCGATATCGGCCGGCTTGAACTCGTTGTAGAGCGTGAAGCCGGGCAGCGGCACTTCCTTGGCAAGCTGGTCGTCGATGCTGGTGTAGCCCTTCAGGAAGGGGCGCACCTTGACCGGATCCTTGCGCACCATGTCGATGGCGTGGCCGTAGGCGGCGATAAAGCGCTTCGACAACTCCGGGTTGGATGACAGGAAGGCCGAGGTCAGCGAGGCCGAGCCGCCAAACCAGGGCAGGCCGGCGTTGCCCAGCACATAGCGCGAGATCACGCCGTACTCCAGCGCGCGGCAGGTGCCGTTGAGCCGGCCCACGGTGCCGGTGGGCTCCAGCGTATAGACCGCGTCGAGCTGGCCCGCGGCGAGTGCGGCCACGTGCTGGCCTACCGGCAACTCGACGGGTTTGACGTCGGCGTAGCCGTTCTTCTCGAAGATCACCCTGGCCAGCGTCACGTTCTGGATGCCGGGGCCGCAGCCGATGCGCTTGCCTTTGAGATCAGCCAGGGTCTTGAAGGGGCTGTCCTTGGCCACCAGTATCTCATCGAGCAGCAGCGTGGCGTTGGACGGGTTGGCGGCAAAGATCTTGCACAGGCCGGGCGAGGTGATCTCGCCCAGCCCCAGCGCCGCGGAAGCCGTGCCGTTGGCCGAGCCCTCGATGCGCCCGGCGATCATGGCTTCCACCACTTGCTGCGCGCTGGCGAATTTCACGGCTTCCACCTCCAGGCCGGCTTGCTTGAACAGCCCCGTCTCGATGCCCGCGTACAGCGGGATGCCGCCGGCGATCGGCCAGAAGCCCAGGCGGATCTTCTGCGTTTGCGCACGCACGATGGCAGGCGCGGCCAGCATCGCGCCGGCGGCAAGGCCCTGGCGCAGGGCGAGGCGGCGGCGTGGGTTGAAGCGTGAATCGGTCATGGTGATCTCGCGACGAAAGGAGTGGAGGGACAAAATCCGCAGACGCCGGGGAGCGCGAAGCGCGGGCGGGGAGGTTCGTTGCATCTTGTATGCAAGCCGGTGCACAAGATCAAAGACGCAAGCTCTGTGCCACTGCCCGCGCACGCCCGCGTGCCGGCGCATGCGGGCGCGCCATGGTGCGATCAGGCGCGATAAGGCGCGGCAGGTGAGCGCCGTGCCTGCGTGGTGCCATCGCGGTGCACGTCAGGCGCGTGCGCGCGCGCCGTCGGTGCGTATCGTCTGCAAGCGGTGCAGCGTGATCTTGCGCACTTCGGCGCGGCTTTCTTCAATATGGCTGGACAGCAGCAGCACGGCCTGCTCCGCGCGCTGGCGCTGGATCTCGCGCAGGATGGCGGCGTGCTCGTCGTAGGTGGCGGTCACGCGCGCGGCGTACGTGAAATCGAGCCGGCGGATGATGCGGATGCGCTCGGTGACCTGCCGGTGGACGCTGGCGATTTCGCGATTGCCGGCCGCTGCCACCAGCGCGGCGTGAAAGGCCTCATCGTGTTGCGCCACCAGGCGCCCATCGTCCAGGCGTGCGTCCTGCGGCACCTGCCAGAACTGCGCGAGCTGGGCCAGCGCGCCGTGATCCACCGTGGGCGTGGCGTGCGTGCACAACATGCGCACGGCGTTGACCTCGATCAGCTTGCGCAGCTCGTAGAGCTCGTCGAAACGGGTGAAATCCAGCGGCACCACCTCCCAGCCGCTGCGGAAATACACCTGCACCAGCGCGTCGGATTGCAGCCGCAGCAGCGCCTCGCGCACCGGCGTGCGCGACACGCCCAGGCGCAGGGCGATCTCGCCTTCGGTGAAGCGGTCGCCGGGCAGCATCCGGAACTCGAAGATGTCGTCGCGCAGTTGCGCATAGACCGCTTCGGCGCGTGAGACGACACGGACCTCGGCGCCGCTCATGCTGCGGCCTGCGCGAGCAAGGCGGATGGCCGCGGGCATGCCGCCACACCCATGGCCTCCAGCGCCTGGGCGGCCGCAAAGGCCAGGTCCTCGCGCCACGGCGGCGCGATCAGCTGCACGCCTAGCGGCAAGCCGTCGGGGCCGGCCAGCGGCACCGTCAGCACCGGCAGGCCGATGCACGAGACGGGCTGGGTCAGCAGGCCCAGGCTGGCGCGCGCCGGCAGCACCTGGCCGTTGATCTCGATGCCTTCTTGCCCGGCCAGCGGTGCTGCCACCGGCGTGGCCGGGGCGATCAGCAGCTCGGTGCGCGTGAAGGCGTCGAGCAGTTCCTGGCGAAAGGCCGCGCGCACCTGCTGCGCGCGCACATACCACGCGGCCGGCAGCACCAGCCCGGCGGCCAGGCGGTCGCGCGAGAGCGGCTCCATCTGCGCGTACTGGTGCCGCAGATGCTCGCGGTGCAGGTGCCCGCCCTCGGTGCCGGTGATGACGAAGGCGGCCGAGCGCGCGGCTGCCGCGCCCGGCAGATGGATCACGCCCGTGGCTTCGAGCGCATCGGCCACGCGCTGCGCGGCGGCGCGGGCGTCGGCGCCGGCCATGTCATCGAAGTAGCCGCCCAGGCGTGCCGCGCGCACGCGCATCGGCGCCTGCCCGCTGACCGCTTCGAGCGGGCGGCGCGCACAGGCCGGATCCCGCGTGTCGGCGAACTGCAGCACATCGTAGGCCGCCGCCAGGTCCGCCACCGAGCGCGCGAAGGGGCCGACGTGGTCCAGGCTGTGCACGAACGGATAGCTGCCGCGCCGGGACAGCCGCCCATAGGTGGGCTTGAGGCCGAAGATGCCGGTGAGCGCCGCCGGCACGCGGATCGAGCCATTGGTGTCCGAGCCGAGCGACAGCGGCACCAGGCCAGCGGCCACCGCCGCCGCGCTGCCGCCTGAGGAGCCGCCCGCCACCCGCGCCAGATCGTGCGGATTGCGGCAGGTGCCGCGATGCGCGTTCTCGGTGGTGAAGCCGTAGGCGAACTCATCCATGTTGAGCGCGCCCACCAGGACCGCGCCCGCCTCGCGCATGCGCGAAACCAGCGTCGCGTCGCGTCGGGCCGGTGCGGCGCCGGCCAGCACGCGAGAGCCCGCCAGCGTGGTGAGGTCCGCCACGTCGAACAGGTTCTTCACGGCGTAGGGCACGCCGGCCAGCGGGGGCAGCCGCGCGCCCTGGGCGCGCAAAGCATCGATGCGGCGCGCCTCGGCCAGCGCGCGCTCGCGCGTCACGGCCGTGAAGACGTGCAGCAGCGGGTCGCAGGCCTCGATGCGCGCGAGCGTGGCGGTGGCCACATCCAGCGCGCTGCGCGCGCCGGTGTCGATGTCGCTGCGGATCGCCAGCGCGGATTCGAACAAGGGATCGTGCGCCCTCATGGCCGGTACACCGGAGCCGGCTCGTCATGGGCGTCCAGCGGGTGCGCCAGCATGGGCGCCGCCACCGCGGCGACGCGCAGGAATTGTTCGATCACGCGCGCCTCGGCGTCCTTGGGCAGCTCCAGCCCGTGCAGCTTGAGCGCGCTGCGGGCGTAGTGCGCCAGCGTCTCGTCGCAAAGCTTGGTCATGGCATTTCTCCGGGAATTCGTTGGTCTCGGGCCGCTGCTTGTATGCGATCTTGTATGCAAGCAATGGCTGTGCCACGTGCGCCATGTGCGCCATGCCGCAACGCCCGGCGCGTGCGGCGGGATTCCATGCGCCGCGCTGCACCGCTTGGGGGCGCGAGCGCGGTGATGGGTGCGCAAGCGCGGCGTGATTCACCGCGGCAGTGCGCGCGTCGCGACGGCTTTGGTGCGCCTGTGTGCGGCGCCTGCGCTCGCACGCACCATCTGGCGCAGCGTTCCGCGCAGTGGCACGAACCTTGCGCGGAGCGCTTTGTCACGGGAGCGCGCGCATGGTCATGCTGGCTATGCGCGCAACGATCCACGCCGGCACGCGTGGTGCCGGTACCGAGTCCCCATGTGGTGCGCACGAACCTGCCGGAGGTGTGATGCCGATCCTTCTTGTCGTGTTGGCGCTGCAGGCCCTCGTGCCGGGTGCTACCTCATTTGCCGCGCTGGCGCGATACGACAACGCGCGCACCGCGGCTTGCACCCGGTTGGAGGGGCCTCCCTGACATCGCGGCGCATATACCGCCACGCCGCGGCAGCCGCCACCCCCACCCTGAACCCGGATCCAGAGGAGCGCAAATGAACCGCAGCGATGTAACCGACCTGATCATCGAAGCCAAGGTCACCCAAGGCATTCGCTGGGCGGATGTGGCCGAGAAGGTAGGCAAGAGCAAGGAGTGGACGACCGCCGCGTGCCTGGGCCAGATGGCCTTCGACGCGCCCGGCGCGCAGGCCGTGATGGAAATCTTCGGCTTGCCGCCGCAGGCCGGGCCGTGGCTGCGTGCCGTGCCTTACAAGGGCTCGCTGCCCACTTCCGTGCCAACCGATCCACTGATCTACCGCTTCCACGAGCTGGTCAGCATCTACGGGACGACCTTCAAGGCGCTGATCCACGAAGAATTTGGCGACGGCATCATGAGCGCGATCGATTTCCGCATGGACCTGCAGCGCGAGGCCGATCCGAATGGCGATCGCGTGAAGATCGAGATGTCAGGCAAGTTCCTGCCCTATAAAACCTACTGATTGGGGCTGGCACCCGGGCGCTCCGCGCCACGCAGAAACGGGTACGCTCCCTGTTCCGGCCTCCTGAAAGCCGCGCAGAAATGGGTACGGAACAGGTTTTATCGCTCACGCAGAAACGGGTACGCTTTGGTTATGCGGCCCGTTTTTGCGCATGGCGTCCGTCCTACGCCCCATACAGTTCCGCCGCCGTCGTTCCTGCCGGCAGGCGCGTGAGCGGCAGCGGTGGCGGGTCCAGCGGCAGGCGCAGCGCCTGGTAGGCGGCCTCGCTAGAGAGCCCATAGGGCGCAGCGTCGGCATTGTCAAAGGCGTAGTACACCGCCGCCACGCCTGTCATGGTCAACGCGGCCAGGCACATCGGGCACGGATGGCCGCTGGCATACACTATGGCACCCTTGAGGCTTGGCCGGCCCAGCTTGCGGCACGCGGCGCGGATGGCTTGCATCTCGGCGTGCGTGGTGGGATCGAAGCTGTGCACGATGTCGTTGACGCCGGTTGCCACCAGTTCGCCATCGAGCGCGAGCACCGCGCCAAAGGGCCGGCCGCCGCGCGCGCGATTGGCGCGGGCCAGGCGTACGGCTTCGCGCAGGTGTTGTTCATGGATAGACATGGGATCTCCGGGAGGGGGCGTGGCTAGTGGGGGGGCAGCCCTTCATCGCACGCGATTCGCGCAAATATGAAACCTTGCGCATCAAGGCATTTGAAAAAAATGATATACAATGGCTCCGCTGAATCCCGCCATTGCGCCTGCCCAAATCCTAGGCTGGCGTGCCGGGGCCGACCTGCAAGGTCACCACCAGCGACTGCAGCACGGACATCGGGATCGGCTTGGAAAAGACACGGATATGCGCGGGAATGCCGCCACGGTCCGCAATCGCATGCTTGTCCAGCGAAGTCACCACGACGATGCGTGTGGCGGCAAACTCCTGCTGCGCGTCGATGGTCCGGCACAGGCGAAAGCCATCGATGCCAGGCATGATCAGATCCAGGATGACAAGGTCGGGTTTGCTGCTGCCAATGAGCAGCAGACCGTCGTATCCGTTGGTGGCCTCGAGTATTTCGACCGGTGGGTTGAGGGTTTCCAGCGCCATGCGGTAAATCTGCAGCAGGTGCTCGTCGTCTTCTACCAGCAGTACGCGAAACGCCCTTCCCGCCGGGGCGGCTGCCGCTGTCGTGGACGCGGCGGTCTGGCTGCGCTGGTCGGCCACCATGCGGTCGACCGAATCGGCCGGGATCCTGCGATGTCCGCCGTCGGTCTTCCACGCGGGCAGCCGGCCGTTTTCGACCCAGAGCTGGACCGTGCGCAGGGAGACGCCAAGCAACTCGGCAGCGGTCTTGGTGGAATAAAAGCGCAGATCGGTCATATGGCCTCTTCAACTGACGCAACGCGCGCCGGGCGAGGCTGCGGCGTTACGTATCGTATTGTTTTCATTATTCTTCGGAAAGCTGCCAGAGCGCAACTTAATGCCAGGAAAACACGCAATCATGATAAGGCATCGCTGAACCGTCGAAGCTAACGCTTCGCGATGCACCTGGCCGGCTAAGCCGGATGTCCCGGGGCGATGGGCCAGTGCGAGCGGACTGGCGCAGCCGAATAGATCATACTGTGAAGCTTTGCCGCAAGCAGGCTGCCCTCAGGCAGCAGCACCGGGGGGGTGCGCGGGGCGCACGCACGCGCGGACTAGTATCGAAGGCTGCGATTCACGGCTGTGATGAACAATATATTCGTTTTTTGGTAGCTTTCCCATGAGGCTGGAAATCTACCGACAGGCATTGGCAGGTGCGCATCGCTCCGCGAGGCACCCGTTCTGGTCAGGCATTGTCATCGTGGTCTGCATCTGGTGCGCGCTCGCCGGCTGGGGCCTATGGGACCGCGCGGCCGAATTGCGGCACGTGCATGCCGGCCTGGCCCGCGTGGCCGGGCTGCTCGGCGAACACGCCGAGCTTACGCTGGCCGAGGCCGACCAGATCGCGTCGCTCACTGGTGGCGCCGTGGTGGAGCGCGGGCCTGCGCTGCCGCTGGCGCAATGGAAGCGAGCCGGCTACCTTGCTGTCGAGCCCTTTCTCGAGGTATCCGTGCTCGACCGCGCCGGCAGGCTGCGCGCATCCACCAGCGAGGGCTTCGAGTCGCTGGACCTGAGCGACCGCCAGTATTTCCGCGTTCACGAGAGCCGTGCGCTGCCGTCGCTCTATGTCGGCATGCCGCTTGTCGGGCGGGTCAGCGGCCACTGGTCCGTGCAATTGTCCCGAGGCATCGTGGCCGCCAAGGATGGCCGCTTCGCGGGCGTGGTGGTGGTGTCGCTCGACCCCGGCTATCTGTCGCAGGTCTACGCAAAGGCGGGCCTGGGGGATTCCGGCACCGTGCTGCTGGCGGGCACCGACGACTTCGTGGTGCGCGCGCGCTGGAGCGAGGAAAGCTGCCAGCCGGGCCAGATGCTGATGCCCGGATCGGCGTTGCGCAGGGCACTGGCCGGCGCGCAGGACAGCCTCATCACGGCCGCCGGCGGGCTGGATGGCACCCGCCGCATCTACGCCATCCAGCGCCTGCCGGGGCGCAATCTCGCGGTGCTGGTCGGCATCAGCAGCGATGCGGCCCTTGCCAGCTATCACGACCGCCTGCGCGTCGGGATCGTGATCGCCGGCGTGGTCACCGTGCTGGTGATGTTCTTCCAGGTCCGGCAGTTCACCGCGCTGGGCCAGCTCGCCGCGCTGGCCGACCGGGAGTCCGTGGTGCGCGATATCCTGGCCGAGAAGAAGCAGCATTTGCGTGGGCTGTTCCTGGCCATGCCCGACGGCGTGGCGGTGTTTGGCCGCGACCGTGTGATCGACGAGACCAATACCGCGCTGTGCGAACTGCTGGGCGTGTCGCTGTCACGGCTGCGCGGCGCCACGCAGCGCGAGTTTGTCCACTGGCTCTACCGCGGGCGGCGTCCAGCGCGGCAGGCCTGCCGCGCCGAGCAGCTCCTGGCGGAGCTGGACCGGGCCGAGCCGGCCGGGGAGTTCGCCGGCATCGTCGAGTTCGACATGGCGGTGTCGCCCGCCTACGAGGTGCGCATCGTGCATGCGGCCAGCGGCGGCGGCCTGGTGCTGGTGCTGCGCGACGTGACAACGCAACTGCGCCATGACCGCATGAAATCCCATTTTGTCTCCGCCGCCGCGCACGAGCTCAAGGCGCCCGTGGCGGGCATTGCCGGCTATGCCGAACTGCTGAGTGCCGATGTGGTGCCGGTGGAGCGGCGCAATGGCATTTATCGTGCCATCCACGCCCGTGCCGGCCAGCTCAACGCGCTGTTGTCCGACCTGCTCGACCTGGCCCGCATCGAAGCCCGCAGCAGCGGCATGCTCGAGCGTGAACGCGTGGAGGTGGCCACGCTGGTGCGCGAGACGGTGGCGAGCGAGTTCGCCGAAGAGGGCAGGGTGCGCGTGATCGATGCCGGCGTGCCGCTGCACGTTCTGGCGGACCGCGCGCAATTGACTCAGGCGGTGCGCAACCTGATAGAAAATGCGCTGAAGTATTCTGACGGAAAAGATGAGGTTACCGTCACGGTCGAGCCGCTGCCGCTAGAGCAGGAAAAGGTCTCGGTCAGGGTCGAGGATCGGGGTATCGGCATGACGAAGGAAGAAGCGGGCATGGCGTTCGACAATTTTTACCGGGCCAACCGGCAGGGCGATACAACGGGGAATGGCCTGGGCCTGGCGATCGTGCGGGAAATTGTGGCGGTGCATCAGGGGCAGATCACGCTTGCCAGTGAGATCGGCAAGGGCACCGTCGTCACCCTCAGCCTGCCGGCGGCCGCATGAAGCGCTGGCTGCGGGGAGAAGCGGGCCGGGCGGGGGCGCGGCGGCCCGCCTTGCTGGCGGCGTTGCTTGCCGCCGGCCTGGCGTTATGGCTGGTCGCGATGCTGGCCGCGCACGATGCGCGCGAGCGCGTGGAGCGCATGTCGTCCGCGGTGCGTGACAACCTGGAGCTCGCGCTGGCCGATACGCTTGGCATTGCCTACCAGAACCGCGCGCTGGTGGGCGCACCCTGCCGCAGCGTGGCGCGCCAGTTGCAGGAGCAGGGTGCCTACACCGCCTATATCCGCGATGTGGTGCTGGTGGCGCGCGGCATGCGCTATTGCTCGGCAGTGCGCGGCGAGATCGCGACGCCGCTGGGCGAACTGCTGAACTGGCAGCCCGGGCTGCAATACCACCTTGCCAAACCCCATCGCGGCGGCAGCATGGCGCTCGCCGTGTTCTTCGGCACTGTCCCGGGCAGCGGCGTACTGGTCTGGGTGGAGGGGCGCTACCTGGCCGACATGGTGCAGTCGGCCGGCAAGCTGGGGTTTCCGGATATCGAGATCGAGGTGGCGGGCACACGGTTCATGCTCAACGGCAGCGATGGGGGCGAACCCTCCGGTACCCCAAGCCTCGTCGTGCGTGATGATGGCGGGCAGGGCGTGCACGGCATTGTCGACATCCGGCCACTGGCGGGACACCCGATCACCGTGATCGCGAGCGCACCGCACAGCCTGGTGCTGCAGGAGAGCCTCAAGTACCTGGTGCTGCCACCGCTGGCCGCGGGCATCGCCGCGCTGGTGGTGCTGGGGCTGCATTCGCGCCGCGCGGCGCGCCGCTCCTTTGCCGCGGAGCTGCAGCGCGGGCTGCGCAACGGCGAATTCGTGCCTTACTACCAACCGTTGGTCGATCTGGAAAGCGGGCTGTGCGCGGGGGTGGAAGTGCTGGCGCGCTGGGCGCACCCGCGACGCGGCTTGCTCGAGCCGGAGCATTTCATCCCGGCCGTCGAGCAACAGCATCTGGCGGTCGCGTTGACGCTGCACCTGATCCCCCGCGTCCTGCGCGACCTCGAGCCGCTGGCGTTGCCGCCCGCGTTCCATCTCGCCTTCAACATCACCAGCGAGCACTTCGACGACCCCAGTTTCTGGGCCGAAGACTCGCCGCTGTTCGCGCTGCTGCGGGCCAACGTGACCCCGGTGCTGGAAATCACCGAGCGCGATGCCGTCTCGCTGGTGGAGCACCAGCGAAGTGCGATCCAGCGCGCCAAGGCGCGCGGCATCAAGCTGGCGGTGGACGACTTTGGCACCGGCTACTGCGGCCTGGCCTACTTCAAGCAGTTCGAGGTGGACTTCCTCAAGCTCGATCGCATCTTTGTGCAGGCCGATCCTGGCGACAAGGTGAGCGGCCAGATTGTCGACGTCACCATCAACTTTGCCCACGCGCTGGATCTGGCGGTGGTGGCCGAAGGCATCGAATGCGAGGAACAGCGCGTGTTGCTGGCGGGCAAGGGCGTGCGCCTGGGGCAGGGATATCACTTCGCGCGGCCGATGACGCGGGCAGGGCTATGCGAGTGGCTGCCCGCGCATCTCGAGCGCGGCGCGCCGGCAGCTTTGCCTGATGGCAGCCAGGCCGTGCCGGAGCGCGTCTGATCCTCTCCTGGCGGACCGGTCGCAGCGCAAATATGAAACTTTAGCCCTATTTTTAATTGATAAAAATGATATATAATCCGGATATAGCCTTACTTTCCCCGTCGGGCTATGCGCCTCCCTGCCGGAATACCCTTGCCGGCCAGTGCCTCGTGCTCCTGCGCGAGGCGCTTTTCTCTCGCATTTCTCTGTCTCCCCCACTGCCGGGCCTCAATCGCGTCTCAATCGCAAACGCGTGGGCATTCGTCCTACACGGCTTGCAGCCGCCGCCTGACACGCAAAGCCCCCGCGGCTGCCTAAGCTGATCTCAGCGCTCTCCCGTTCATGCATGTGGACACGGCGCGGGCACGGCGATCTTGCCGGCGCCCGCCGCTGGAGGGCATTCATTCCTGTACCAGTCGCTAACTGGAGCTGACGATGAACAAGGATCAAGTGAAGGGCCGTATCGAGGAAGCCAAGGGCAAGATGAAGGAAGTTGCCGGGAGGGTGACCGGCCGCGCCGGCACCGAGATCAAGGGCAAGGTAGAGCAGATCGCCGGCAAGACGCAGGCCGCTTATGGTGACGCCAAGGAAGACGCCAAGCGTAGCCGCTAACGCGTGAGCGCTATGGATAACGCCGCCGGTGCCCGGGGTCATGCGACCCCGGGCACCGGTGGCGTTGCTGCATTCAGCGGCTCAGCTGAAGCACTCGTTGTAGTAGCGCGTGGCGGTGCCCACCGGACGGAACGTGTACGGCAGCTCGGCAAGTGCCGCTGCGTCCAGCGAGCCGAAGGGGATATCGAGGCCGAGGCCGCCGGCGTCGGTGACGGCCTGGTCCTTGCGCTGGGTGTCGTGCGTGGATTTGTGATGCGTGCTCATATGCTTTCTCGCTGAGTCTGACTGTCGCGCCATGCGGTAATGCCTCGTGGCTGGCGCTGGTGAAATGGCGATCCGTGTGGCTGCCATCGGTACGGGCCATCTTAGCCAAACGCGCCGGAAAGAAAATCCAGCCCTGGCAAAATACACTATTGCGCAATTGCATCCAATCGCGCGCCGGCCGAGGCGCTGGCAGCACGTGGCGCGCTGACCGGGTATGAGCGGTGCCTTACCCGCCCCATTCCGCATTCCTTTCCGGATTCCCTTTGCGCACCTCGATTCGTCAGCCTTATCGGTCTATATTTGGCTAGGGCACGTGCATGCCGCGCTGCCTCGTTGCCGTGAGCGCGCGCAAGCACCGCTGCGGCACTGGCCTGCCGCGACCCGGCCCGACCGACCCACTGCAGGAGCCAGCCATGTCCCGCTTCCCGCCATTGCCGCCGTGCTTTGCCGATCGCCGCGAAGCCGGGATCTTTCTTGGCCGGCACCTGGCGGAACTCGGCTTTGGCGCCGCCGCGGCTGGCGAGACGCCACTGGTGCTGGCGCTGCCGCGCGGCGGTGTGCCGGTTGCCTTTGAGGTGGCGCGGATCCTGGAAGGGCGCCTGGATATCTTGCTGGTCCGCAAGATCGGCGCCCCCGGCTATCCGGAACTGGCGCTGGGCGCGGTGGTGGAAGGCGACGCCGCCGGCAGTGCGCCGCTGACGGTGGCAAACGATGATCCCTGGACACGCCGCGCGCGTGACAGCGGGGCGTTCGATGCCGAGCGCGGCCGCCAGCTCGACGAGATCGGGCGCCGGCAGCAGCGCTATCGCGGCGGTGCGCCCGTGCCGGCCATGGCTGGGCGCACCGTGATCGTGGTGGACGATGGCGTGGCGACCGGCGCAACCATGCGCGCCGCGCTGGAAGGCGTGCGCCGGGCGCAGGCAAAGCGGGTGGTGGCGGCCGTGCCGGTTGCCTCCGTCGATGGCGAGGCCAGCCTGCGCGCGTCGGCCGACGAGGTGATCTGCCTGAACGTGCCAGCCAGCTTTGGCGCCGTGGGCGCGTTCTACCTGGATTTCAGGCAGACCACCGATGAGGAAGTGATGGCTTTGCTGCGCCAGTGCGACAACGGGCGCCCGGCTTGAGGCTGCGCTGCTGGCTGCGCGGGCGTCTTTAGCGCTGCGCCGCCAGCCTGGCCTTCAAGTGCGGCACCAGCCCGCCGGCCTGCAGCAGGGCACGCAGGAATTCGGGAATCGGCTCGCAAGCCACGCGGCTGCCATCGGGCAGCACCAGGCAGGCCTGCTCGAGCTCAAGCCGCGCCGTGCCGCCATCCACCAGGCGCGTGGCATCGGGGCAGATCAGCACCGGCAGGCCCAGATTGATCGCATTGCGGTAGAAGAGGCCGGCGAAAGACGGCGCGATCACGGCGGCCAGGCCGAGATGGCGCAGCGCCTGCGGCGCCTGCTCGCGCGAGGAACCCACGCCAAAATTGCGCCCGGCCACCAGCAGGTCGCCGGGGCGCACCGTGGCCGGAAACTCGGGACGCAGCCCGGCCAGGCAGTGACGGGCAATCTCTTCGACACCCCCCTTCATATGGGCGCCGGGCGCCATCTGGTCGGTATCGACGTTGTCGCCAAAGCGCCAGATACGGCCGCCCGGAAGGGGATGGATGGGGGCTGGGCTCATGGCAGCAACCCGCGCGGGTCGGTGATGCAGCCGGTGACGGCGGATGCCGCAACCGTCAACGGTGAAGCCAGCCAGACCGCGCTGCCGCTCTCGCCCATGCGGCCGGCAAAGTTGCGCGCGGTCGAGGCGATGGCGCGGCTGTCGGCAGGGAAGCGGGACGGGCCATAGCCCGCGCACGCGTTGCACGCATTGGGCAGCAATTGCGCCCCGGCATCCAGCAGGATGGCCAGCGTGCCCTCGCTCTCTGCCTGGCGCTGGTCGCGCAGCGAGGCGGGCGCTACCTGCAGCGTGACGCCGGGCGCCACACGCCGGCCGCGCAGCACGCTGGCGGCCATGCGCAGGTCTTCCAGCTTGGCGCCGGTGCAGGCACCCAGGTAGGCGATGTCCACGCGCTGGCCGGCGGCCTGGTCGACAGGGCCGGTGTTGGCCGGCGAATGCGGCGCGGCCACCTGCGGCGCCAGCGCGGCCGCGTCGAAGCGGTGGCTGGCCAGCATGGGCGCGCCGGGCTCGGTGCGCCAGTGGGAGAGCGCGATGGCGTCGAGCGTGGCGGCGGGCACGCCGGCCTGCGCCAGCCAGGCCAGCGTGGTGGCGTCGGGCGCGATCAAGCCGGTCTGCGCGCCAAGCTCGGCGCTCATGTTGGTCAGTGTCATGCGCTCCTGCATGGGCAGCGCCGTCACGGCCTCGCCGGTGTACTCGATGGCTTCGTAGCGGCCGCCGTCCAGCCCCAGCCGGCCGCACAGGAACAGCATGATGTCCTTGGCGCAAACGCCGGCGGCCAGGTTGCTGTCCCATTGCAGGCGGATGGTATGCGGCACGCGCAACCAGATCTCGCCAGTGGCCAGCACGCCCGCCATCTCGGTCGCGCCGATGCCGAACATGTAAGCGCCAAACGCGCCGCCGGTGGGGCTGTGGCTGTCGCCGCCCACGATGAAACGTCCCGGCAGCACGTGGCCGTGCTCGGGCAAGACCACATGGCAGATGCCTTCGCCGTCGATGAAGTGAGGCAGGCGCGCCTCGCGGACCCAGTCGCGGGTGAAGCGCACGATGGCCTCGGCCTCGGGATCGGCCGCGGGCAGGTAGTGATCGGTGACCACCACGTAGCGCTCCGGATCCCACACTTTGGCGCCCAGCTCGCGCAGCAGCGGCGCCACCCGGCGCGGGCCGCTGGAGTCGTGTGACATGGCCAGATCCACCCGGCACGTCACGATTGTGCCCGGCGTGACCGTATTGAGGCCAGCAGCCCGGGCAACCAGCTTTTGCGCCAATGTGGCCGGCGTGTGGGCGGGCCCGGCAAGCGGCCTCATTCGGGCGTGGCTCCCGAATACTTGACCACCTTGGCCCAGCGCTTGATGTCATTGCGCACGAAGGCAGCAAAGGCATCTGGAGAATTGCCGACCGGCTGCGCGCCGTCCAGCTCCAGGCGCTTGTGTACCCCGGGCGCCTCAAGGCCCTTGCGGGCAGCCTGGTAAAGCGCCTGCAAGACGTCCGGCGGCAGGCCAGCGGGGCCGAACAGGCCGAACCAGGCGCTGGACTCGAACCCCTTGACGGTGGCGCCGATCGGCGCGACGCCGGGGAACTGCGGCAGCGGCGTCGGGCTGGTGACGCCAAGCACCTTGAGCTTGCCGGTCCTCACGTGCGGGAGCACGTTGAAGGTACTGGCGAACATCAGGTCGACCTGGCCCGAGAGCAGGTCGGTAATGGCCGGCGCGGTGCCCTTGTAAGGGATGTTGACGATGTAGGTGCCCGTCATCATCTTGAACATGTCGCCGGCCAGGTGCACCGACGAGCCCACCGAGCCGATCGCAAAATTCAGCTTGCCGGGCTTGCTTTTGGCCAGCTGGATCAATTCCGGGATGTTATTCGCGGGCAGGCTCGGTGTGGCAACCAGCACGCTCGGCACGGTGGCCACCAGCGTGATCGGCGTGAAATCCTGGACCGGGTCGAAGGGCAGCTTCTTGTACAGCGTGGCGTTGATGGTGTGGCTGGTGAAGCTCATCAGCAACGTGGTGCCGTCAGGCGCGCTCTTGGCGACCGTGTCGGCGGCGATATTGCCGCCGGCACCCGGGCGGTTTTCCACCATGACGGGCTGGTCCAGCTCCCGGGACATTTCCTGGGCGATGGTGCGCGCCAGCGTGTCCGTGGTGCCACCGGCGGGCGCCCCCACCAGGATGCGGATGGGTTTGCGGGCGGCCACCTGGGCGCGCGCCGACGGCGCCTGCGTGAGCAAGCCAAGGCTGGCAGCGGCGCCGAGCAGCCCGCGCATTGCCTTGCGGCGCGAGGGGCGTGTGAGCGCTTGGGAGAGAGGTCGGCCCATGCGGGGAGCAGGCATCGCGGATTCCTTCCAGGAAGATCGTGAGCGTGCAGTATCGCTTGCTTTTCTTACTCGCGCAGCCCCGTTCGCGCTTCGCTTTCCACCCAGACATTGGCGCTGTCGCCGCCGGCGGGGGAGAGCTCCATGCGGTACTCGTAGCGGTCCGGGCGGTATTGGCCGAGCAGGAATTGCACCGGGCGGCCAGCCTTGTCCAGCACCACGCGGCGCACCGCCAGCAGCGCGCCACCCACCGGCACGTCCAGCAACGGCGCCACCACCACATCGGCCAGCCGGGCCGACAGCGTCTGGCTGGCGCGTCCAAGCTGCACGCCCGAGCGCTCGAGCAGGCGCAGCATCGGCGTGAGCTCGAGATCCTTGCGATTCAGGCTGCGGCCCAGGTCGGCCGGCAGGTAGGCGGTGATGTGCGACAGCGGGCGGCTGCCGTAGTGGCGCACGCGGACCACCTTGACCACCGGGTCGCCCGGCTGCAGGCCAAGCGCTTCGGCGACTTCCGGGGTGGCATGCACATCGTCGATCGAGATCACCTTGACCGAGGTCTTCTGACCCATGTCGATGATGTTGTCGAGCAGGCTGCCGGGCCGGTCGCCGAGCGTGACCGGCTTGATCGGGTGCGGGTTGACGAAGGTGCCAAGGCCGCGATGACGGCGTACCAGACCCTCCTGCACCAGGCGATCGAACACGCGCCGCATGGTCACGCGCGAGGCGTGAAACTGCTTGGCGAGATCGATTTCACCGGGCAAGGGGCCTTGGCCAAAACGGCCTTCCACGATCTGTTGGCGTAGTACCACGTAAATCTGGTGATACAGGGGAACGACGGCTTCACTCATGGTTTCCCTTGTGATTAGGCGACAGGTTTGAATTAGCCTTAATGTACTTTAAATCAGACATAGAGCCTAGTCATGTTGCCATTTATGCGCTATCAGGTACCCCGGCGTGGCTCGGGCGTTGCGTGCGCGCAGCGCATAGGCAACATGCGGCGCAATTGCCGCGCGCGAAGGCCGCTGCGCCCAGGGGCTGCGCATGCCGTGCCGGACTGCAACGCCCGAGTCTCATCCGAAGGGTTGAGACCCGTGGCGAGCGACGACCAGTGCACCGGCGGTGGGGCGTGTTTCACTCGCGATACAGCGCCTGCGGCCAAGGGTTTTCCTTAGGAACCCCGCTAAAGGCCTGATAGCAGGGGATTTTCGGCGGTCCCGGGGAATGCCTGGCCACGCAGGGCGTCCGGCCGTGTCTCAGCCGTGTGACATGTTGTGTGCGGTTCACAGCGGCGGCGCCCGCGCACGGCGTCCGGAGGCTAGGCAAAGGCTGATGTGATGGCTATGTAGCCCTTGTATTTCAAGGGATTACAGGATTGGGCTCTTTGCCTGGCACTGATTATGCGCAAGGAGAGGCTGGTTTGGCGGAATGCCGGACCCGGGCCTCCAGCCGTCGTTCCCCCGAGCGCGAGCGAGAGGTCAAGCCGCTGTGACATCCTCCTGGGAGCTTCTCATGAACAAAACTTTAATGGCAACCGCTGCGGTCCTGGCCTTCGGGTTCAGCGGTTACGCAATGGCAAATCCGTGCGGAGATAGTGACAAATCTTGCAACCAGGAGAGCAAATCAGGTTCGAATAGCCTGACTGCCACTGCCAACTCGACGCAAAGTGGCAATAGCGGCCCGACTGCGAATGAAGTTTCCAGCTATTCGAAGGTTTTCCAGAATTCGTTCAATAGCAGCAAGGCCATTGCCTTGACCAAGCTGGAAGGCTACGTCAGCAACGTGAAGATCCACAACATCGGCAACTACGTCAGCAATGAGGGCGATGCCAACGGTGGCAAGGGTGGCAAGGGCGGCAATGGCTACGGCGGCACCGGCAAGGGTGGCACGGGTGGCAACGGCGGCAACGGCGGCAACGGTGGCAATGGCGGCAACTCTACAAACGGCAGCGCCACCAATGGCAGCGCCACTAACTACGGCGCTCAAGCTGGCGACGGCGGCGACGGCGGAAAGGCGGTCGGCTGGGCTGGTGACGGCGGCAATGTCAAGGCCAGGGGCGGCAGCGCCCTCAGCGCCAGCGTCGGCGTTGGCGGCAAGGGCGGCTCTGCCTATAGCGACGGTGGCAATGCGTGGTCGGGTGCCAAGGGCGGCTCGGGCGGCAAGGGCGGCAGTGCCGAAGGTGAAGGCGGCGGTGCGCTCAGCGCCAGCGTCGGCGTCGGCGGTAGCAGCCATGCCAAGGGCAACGCCGGCAACGGCGGCGCCGGCAGTGCCGGCGCGGCCACCGCGACAGGCGGGCTCGGAAGTGCTGGCGGCGGTACTGGTGGCGCCGGCGGAGCAGGCACCTCGGCCGCAACCGGCGGGGGCGCTGGCTCCACCGGCGGTGCGGGCGGTGCCGGCAGCGGCGGCGCGGCGACCTCGACAGCTGGGGCCGCTACCGGCACTGGCGGCGCGGGCGGTAGTCAAGCCAGTGTCGGCGGCGCTGGAGGCGCGGGCGGCAGTGCCAGCAATGGCAGTGCTACCAGCTCGGCGAGCAATGGCAGCAGCACGGCAGGTAGCGGTGCGGTTGGCGCGGCTGGCGGCGCCGGCGGCACTGGCCAGGGCGGTACCGGCGGCACCGGCAATGGTGCGGTTGGCGGCGCTGGCGGTGCTGGCGGCTCGATCGCACTCAATGCGGGCACCTTCAATATGTCCAACACCATGACCAGTGTCGGGCAGTCCGCAGCCGGCATCATGATGGCCAACCAGAACAGCGGCATGGCTTCCCTGGTGCAACAGGGCGTCACGGTTCAGGCCAACCTGGCCGTCGGCAGGTAAGTCTCTCGCTCGTGTGCGGCGCCCGGCGTGCGGCGGGGGTGGATGGCCCGCTCAAGCGCCCCGCCGCCGGCACGGCTTCGAGATGGCAAGCAGTACCGGGCATCCCGGCGCGGTTACGCGCCGGGATGCCTGCCCGAGGGAATTCCAGTCGTCTTTGGTGGGTTGCCAGGATGGGGGCAGCACGCAAAAGGCCGAAGGAGACATCATCATGCAATCGGTCCGCATCGCTGTCGGGACCTTGTCCACGGCATTCCTGCTCTGGCCGGGCCTGCAGGCCCTGGCGGAGCCGCAGCCCGCCGGGCCCTCCGCCGGCTTGCCGGCAGCCCATGCCGGACCCACCACGCCCACCAGCGCGGCGGCTCCGGAATTGACTTTCCCCCCAGGAGGGGTTTCCAGTCAGCGCGGTGTCTTTGCCGGTTTCAGCAAGCCGGTGGCCAGTGACAAGCTGGAAGGTATCCGCGGCGGCGCAGAACTGGTGGTCAACGATATGCGCCTCGGCGGCACCGTGGCGGATAACAGTGCGAGCCACGTAATGAGCGGCTCCAACGCGATCGCCGAAGGATCTTTCGCCAGCGCCACGGGCTTGCCCACCGTCATCCAGAACACGGGCTCCAATGTGCTGATCCAGAACGCCACGATCGTCAACATCCAGTTCAAGCCATGATGCTGCGCAAGCTGCTTCTGCAGGCTACGCTGTTGCTGGCTTCGGCCAGCGCCTCCGTGGCGTGGGCCGACTACCTCTTCGTGCCCGGCGAGGCCGGCAGCTACTACAACGTGCGGGTCACCAGCCTCAAGGAGGCGCGGTTCAAGACCACGATCCGCCAGCAGTACGACTTCAGCTGCGGCTCGGCCGCGGTGGCCACGCTGCTGACATACCAATACGGCTATCCGGTCAGCGAGGAGGTCGTATTCCAGAACATGTATGTGAACGGCGACCAGCCCAAGATCCGGCAGGAAGGTTTTTCATTGCTGGACATGAAGCGCTTCCTGGAGTCGCGCGGCTTCCTTGCCGATGGTTATGAATTGCCCCTGTCCAAGCTGGAGGAAACCCAGATTCCCGCCATTGTGCTGGTGGTGGAGAACGGTTATCACCATTTTGTCGTGGTCAAGGGCGTGCACGGCAACCGGGTGTTGGTCGGTGATCCGGCGCTCGGGACACGCGCGCTTTCGCGTGAACACTTCGAGGCAATCTGGGACAGCCAGTTGCTGTTTGTCATTCACAACCGCGAGGAATCCGCCCGCTTCAACCTCGCGGCCGATTGGCGCGTCGCGCCTACCGGCCCTTACTCGATGGGTATCAACCGGGATAGTCTGTTCTTCACTGTCATGCCTAAGCACGGCAGTAGCGACTTCTAAGGAACGTACCATGTTCCAGACATCCTCAAAGTCCGCGCAACATCGCCGCAGTGGTGCCGGTTCGGCCACTGCCGTCGTGTTGCTTGGCGCAGGCCTTGCCTGCACCGGGCAGGCGCGGGCTGACGAAGGCACGGGGCTCGAGGCGCTCGACACGCTCGCTGCGACCGCCCGCGCCGGCTTTGCGGCACCGCCGGCTGTGCAGGCGGAAACCAACAATCCTTACCTGGCTGCGGCATCAAGCAGCATGGCCGGCTGGACGCCGGCATCGCAGGATCAAGCGAGCGCGCGCCAGGCAGATCCTGGTGTCGCCGCCGACGTGGCGGCCCTCGGCACGCCCGATGCCTCCGGCTTGGCGACGCCGCCCACGGTGCAGGCGCCATCCGATATGCCTGCCCTGGCCGCGGCCGAGCAAGCGCTCCAGGACGAATTGCGCGGCAGGTCTGATGTGGCCGCGCGCGCCGCGCCGGAGACAGCGGGTGCCGCCGATGTCACTTCCCTTCCCGCGGCGCAAGTGGCAGCTGTCGCCAGAAAACCTCGCCTGCTTGCCGCGCACGGCGACGCGAATGCGGCGGGCTGGAAGACGCCGGCTGCGCAAGAGCGGCTGGAAGACCTGCGCGGTGGCTTCGCCGCGGCCGGCCGCCCGACGCCCGATACGTTCGATGCCGCCGGCAATGCAGGGCCGTCCGCCACCCAGGAACCTCGCGTGCCGGAGGCACGCAGCACCATGGCGAGTTGGAAGCCCGTCGCCCAGGAACGTCTGGATGAACTGCGCGGCGGCTTCGATGTGGGTGCCGGCCTGCAAGTTTCGTTCGGTATCGAACGCGCCGTGTTCATTAACGGTGCCCTGGTAGTGTCAACCAGCCTTAATATTCCGGATGTGAGCCGCATCACCGCCGATCAAGCCTCCCGACTGGCCGCGGCGCTGGGCGTGGCTGTCGGAGCCGGAGCGACAGCGACCACGGCAGTGAACAATGCGCTGGCCGCCAATCCCGTGACTGCCGGCATGGGCAGCAGCACGGGAAGCAGCGGTAGCAGTAGTGGAAGCAGCGGTAGCAGCAGCGCGGGCGCCAGTGCCGGCGCGACCGGCAGCCCGGGCGCGTCGGTGACCAGCCTGCCCGCCATGGCCATCTCGGCGGGTAGTGCCGTGGTAACAACCAACGGCTTGCTTAACCTGATACAGAACGGGCCGGGCAATAGCGCCGCGGCCGGGGCGCTGGCCGGCTCGCCGGCCACGGTGATCCAGAACACGCTAAACAACCAGTCGATCCAGAGTCTGGTGACGATCAATGCGGGTGTAAACACCTTGCAGGCATTCCGCGACCAGGTGTCTGGCCTGGCATTGACCAATGCATTACTGAATTCCGCGAGCCGTCGATAAGTGACAGGACAGGCGGCAGGTGGTAGGTGGCAGGTGCAACGAGAGGGGCAGTATGCGTTAAGCAGGTTGCGGACTCCTGCACGAAGCAGTCCGCGGACCGGGGGAGGAAGGCGAAATGAAGAAAGGGTCGCTGCGTGGCATCCGGCAGGCCGGGTGCTCGACATTGCTGTTGCTTGGCGGAATGGCACAAGGCCAGACCCCGCCTGACGAAGGACCAACCGCGGCAAAGCTGGAGGCGCTCAAGCGAGAGGTGACCGAACAGGCCGCCACCCTGGAGCAGATGAAACGGTCGATGGCGGAGCAAGAGGCCACCATCCGCGAGTTGCGCAGTGTGCTGGGTGCCGACGCGCTGGCGAGAAAGCGCGGCGGCCAGCGCGTGCCGGGCACCGGCGTGACCCCGGGCGATACCGCGACCAATGCCGCAGCCGCGGCCGCCGGCGCGGCTGGCACGCAAGCCTTGCCCAATACCTCTAACGTGCCGCAGGGCGGCGTGGCGCAAGCCAGCGACGCGCAACCGGGCGACGCGCAACCGGCCAGCGCGCAACCGGGTGGCACCCAGATGGCGCAGGCCGGCGACGAGCAGCCGGTGGGCAAGCCGCCGGAGTCCGCCACCACCCCGCCGGCGATCGCGCCGATCTTCGACCAGCCGGGCGTGCTGACGCCCGCGGGCAAGATCGTGGTTGAGCCGAGCTTCCAGTACGGGTATTCGTCCAACAACCGTGTGGCGCTGGTCGGCTACACGATCATTCCGGCAATCCTGATCGGCCTGATCGATGTGCGCGAGGTCAAGACCTCCACCTACGTCGAGGCGGTCGCCTTTCGCTACGGCCTCACCAAGCGCTTCGAGATCGAGGCCAAGGTGCCATACGTGCAGAGCTCCGGCTCCACCATCAGCCGCGAAGTGTTCACCGGCACCGCGGTCGACAACGTCTTCAATGCGAGCGGAAGGGGCCTGGGCGACGTGGAAGCCACGGTGCGCTACCAGATCAACTACGGCAACGAGAAGATGCCGTACTTCATCGGCTGGCTGCGCTACAAGTCCAATACCGGCAAGAGCCCGTTCGACGTGGTCACCGATTGCGTGACCCGCTGCGTGGGCAATACCACCGGCACCGGCCTGCCGCTCGGGCTGCCGACCGGCACCGGCTTCCATGCGGTGCAACCCGGCATTACATGGCTGCTGCCCACCGACCCGGCGGTGTTCTTCGGCACCTTCAGCTACCTGCACAGTTTCTCGCGGGACAACGTCAGCCGTACCGTGCTCAACGGACAGCAGGAATCCCTGGGCAAGATCGCGCCGGGCGATATCTTCGGCTTCAACTTCGGCATGGGCCTGTCGCTCAACGAGCATGCGTCGTTCAGCATCGGCTACGACCAGAGCATCATCTGGCCGACCAAGCAGAACGGCCAGACCGTGCCGGGCTCGGTGCGCATTACCCAGGGCACCTTGCTGGTGGGCTATTCGTACCGCTTCAACAGCCGCTACACGCTGAACTTGTCAGTGGGCGCAGGGCTGACGCGGGACACCCCGGACCTGCAGGTCACGCTGCGCCTGCCAATCACTTTCTGAGGATCGTTCGCGCGTAAAAAAAACCGCAGGTGGAAACGCAAGGTGATGCACGGCTGGCATGCCGATTTCATCGCCTTGCGCTTACTCCGCGACTGGCGTACAAATGAAAAAACCCGTCCCCAGGGCGGATACGGATGCACCTCCACCTCCACCATCTGGCTTGGCATGGCTGCGTGAAGGCGACTCCGCATGCACACCGCTGCCGGGAAAGTCCGAAACGGCCTGACATGGCCAGAAGCGAGGAGAGAGTCATGCGCAAACGTATCTTCTGGTTGTTGCCCGATCTGGCGAGCGCCCGCCGCACCATGGACGACTTGCTGCTGGCCCGCATCGAGAACAGTCACATCCACTTCATCGCGCGCGATGGCGCCGATATGAGCGGCCTGCATGAAGCAAACCTGTTCCAGACTTCCGACATCGTGCATGCCGCCGAGATGGGGCTGATGGTGGGCGGCGGCATCGGCATCGTGGCCGGTGCGCTGGTGGCGATGTTCCCGATCGTCAGCGACACTCCGCAATGGGGCCTGGTTGGCGTGCTGGCTGTGCTTGGCGCGGTGTTCGGCGCCTGGGCATCCAGCATGATCGGCTGCTCCGCGCCCAACAGCCGGCACAAGACCTTCGAAAAGGACATCGAGGAAGGCAAGATCCTGCTGATGGTGGACGTGCCGCGTGGCCGCGTCGAGGAAATCGAAGCGCTGCTGCAATCGACTCACCCGGAAGCCCGCTTTGCCGGGCTGGATCCCGCCGTCCCCGCCTTTCCCTGAGTACTCCCTTGAGCTTGCCCTGATGGGCAGGGCTGTCACGTTGTCGCGCCGAGGCTCGGCGGCCTGAGGGCCGCCTGCCCCGGCGGGCCAGCGCCCGCTATTTCCCCCTCCTGAGCTCTCCTGAGCCGCTTTCGCAACAGCGATTTGCTGAATCGCCTCGCTTTGCGGTAATTTGCATGTCGCTGCGTCCATCCGTGGCGCGCATGACAAAGCAAAAGATTCGCAAACGAACGAGGGGTCGGAGATGAAGACAAAAGTGATCGCATGCGGCCTGCTGGCCGCCACGCTGGGTGTGCTTGCGCCGCTGGCGCAGGCCGAGCAAGGGGTTACCAGGACCACGATCAAGATCGGGCAATCGGCGGGGGTGACCGGGCCGGTGGCGGGCTCGGTCAAGGAGCAGATCGCCGGGGCGCAGGTCTACCTGAAAACGGTCAACGCCAACGGCGGCGTGGGCGGGCGGCGCATCGAGCTGGCGACCTACGACGACGGCTTCGACGCCAAGCGCACGCCCGACAATGTGCGCAAGCTGGTCCAGGAAGACAAGGTGTTCGCGCTCTTCATGGTGCGCGGCACGCCGCAGAACGAAAGCATCCTGCCCATCATCAACGCCGAGAAGGTGCCGCTGGTGGCGCCGCTGACCGGCGCCATCACCCTGCACCGCCCGGTCAGCCGCTACGTGTTCAATGTGCGCGCCAAGTACCAGGACGAGGTGGCCCGCGCGATCAACCATCTCGCCACTTCGGGCATGACCCGCATCGCCATCTTCTATGCCAGCGACGGCTTTGGCCAGGACGTGTTCGAAGGCTTCAGCACCGCGCTGCAGGCGCGTGGCATGCAGCCGGCCGCCAGCGCCTCGTTCGCGCGCCCGATGGGCGATATCCAGGCCGGTGTCACCGCCATCAACAAGGCCAACCCGCAAGCGGTGCTGGTCATCGGCTCCGGCTCCGAGGCGGCGCGCCTGATCAAGGAACTGCGCCGCGGCGGCAGCCAGGCGCAGTTCGTCACGCTGTCCAACAACGCCGCCGATTCCTTTATCAAGGAGCTCGGCGAGGATGCGCGCGGCCTGATCATCACGCAGGTGGTGCCGGGCACGAATTCCAGCCAGATGAGCATTGCCAGCGAATACCGCAGCCTGGCGCGGCAGCAAGGCGTGGACCCGAGCAATGCCGGCATGGAGGGCTTCATGTCGGCCAAGGTGCTGGTGGAGGGCTTGCGCCGCGCCGGGCCGGACCTGACGCGCGAGCGGCTGGTCGGCGCGCTGGAGAGCCTGCGCGACTTCGACCTCGGCGGCATCCTGATCAGCTACAGCCCGACGCGGCATACGGGTTCGTCGTTTGTCGAAATGTCGATCGTGTCGTCCACCGGCAAGCTGATCCGCTAAGCCCGCTGCGGTATAGTCGCCGCATGGCTACCTTACCTTTTTCCCTCGAAAGCCGCGTGGCGCTGGTCACCGGCGGCGCGCAAGGCCTGGGCCAGGCGATTGCCGCGGGGCTGGCACAAGCCGGCGCACACGTCATCGTCGCCGCGCGCAACGCCGAGCGCGTGCGTGCTGCCGTTGCCGCGCTGGCCGCAGACGGCGGCAGCGCCGAGCCGCTGGTGCTCGACGTCACCGATGAGGCGGCGGTCAGCGCCGCCTTCGCCCACATCGACGCCACGCACGGCCGCCTGGAAATCCTGGTCAACAACGCCGGCGCGCGCAACCGCAGCAATATGACGCACCTGGACGCGGCGGACCTGCGCGAGATGCTGGAGACCAACCTGGTGGCGCCTTACGCCTTGTGCCGCCACGCGGCGCAGCTGATGAGGCGCGGGCGCTATGGGCGCATCGTCAATGTCAGCTCGATTGCGGGGCAGGTGGCGCGTGCCAACGATGTGCTTTATCCCGCGACCAAGGGGGGGCTCGATGCGCTGACGCGCGCCATGGCGGCCGATCTCGGGCGCGATGGGGTGACTGTGAATGCGGTTGCGCCTGGGTATTTTGCTACTGAGCCTAATCAGCCGATGGTGGATGATGCTGGCGTTGCCGAGTGGTTGCGGCAGAGGACTGCGCTTGGGAGATGGGGGCAGCCGGAGGAGATTGCGGGGGCGGTGGTTTTTCTGGCTTCAGGGGCGGCTTCATATGTTACTGGGCATGTTTTGGCGGTGGATGGGGGGTATTTGGCGCATTTTTGATTTTTGATTTTTGATTTTGGGTTGAAACTGCAACTGCAACTGCGACTGATTAGCTTCAAAGTCAAAAGCAACGGCAGTTTCACCTCCCCTGCGGGGAGGCGACCTACTTTCTTGTCTCGCCAAGAAAGTAGGCAAAGAAGGCGACCCGGATGGGGCGAAAGACTCCTCGCCCCATAACGGGAGATGAAAACCTTGACGGCTCGCTGCGCATCGCGGGCGGGTGATTGCCGCCTGGGGGCGGAAATCACGGCCACGCCGAATCGTTGGGCTGGCGCTAGCGCTTTTGCTGGTTTTGCTGGTTTTGCTGGTTTTGGTGGGTTTGGAAGCGTCTCCTGATCACGCTGCCTTCCCCTTCTTGAAATGCGCTTGCAGCGCTTCAATCATCGCGGCTGCCGCCGTCGAGTCTCCCCTCTCCTTCAGCCGCACCAGGCAGATATCACGCACCAGCGAAGGCAACTGCATTGGCCGGATCGCCAGGCTTTCTTGCTGGAACTGGAATAGCGCCAGCGCCGGCACCACGGTCACGCCAAGCCCGGCGGCTACCAGCGCGGCCACGGTGGCCAGGTGTTCCACTTCCATGACCCCATTGAGCTTGAGCGGATGCAGCGCGGCATCCAGGTGCTGGCGCACGCTGCTGGTCCGGGAGAGCTGGATGAAGGGCAGGCCTGCCAGCGCTTGCGGCGTCACACGGCGGCGGCGGGCCAGCGGATGGTCCGCGGGGCAGACCAGGTGGAAGGTGTCCGTTACCAGGGGCTCGATGCGCAGGTCGCTGTCCTGCGCGGGGGCGGGCGCCAGCGCAAAATCCGCGCGGCCGCGCCTTACCAGGTCGATGCAGCCGTCCGCCAGCAGGTCGAACAGTTCGATGGCGATGCCGGGATAGCGCTGGTGGAAGGCGGCCAGGATCGGCGGCAGGTCGCCTGCCGCCAGGGAGGGCAGCGCGGCGATCGACACGCGTCCTTTGCGCCGCTCCGCATGGTCGCGCAGTTCGGCGAAGGCGGTCTCGAAATCGGTCAGCAGCCGTGCCGCCACTTCTTCGAAACGCCGTCCTTCCACGCTGAGTTCCACATGGCGCGTGGTGCGCTCGAACAGCCGCGTGCCGGCCTGCTCCTCCAGCGTCTGGATCAGCGCACTGAAGGCGGATTGCGACAGGTGGCAGGCCTGCGCCGCGCGGGTGAAGTTGCGGTGCGTGACCAGGGCCACGAAGGCGCGCAGGTGTTTGACGGAGAGGTTCATTGGCAGGCGCCCGGGCAGGTAAGATCCGCGTTTGGCGGACCGCGAAACGCGGTGGCCAGTGGCTTTGATTTCATCTGGAAAACCGATAGATTAATCCAAATTATCCGCTTTTTGGTTGACGGCGTCGCGTCTAGAATGGCTCCATCTGCCGCATTCCCGCGCGCGGCATGCCCTTCTTCACCCGGTTCTCACCAGGCTTTCATCCTATGACCGCCCCTTTGCTGATCGGCTCCGGCGCCGGCTTCTCCGGCGACCGCACCGACGCCGCCCTGCCCGTGGTGCGCACGCTGATCGCAGCGGGCGGGCCGGCCGTGCTGATGTTCGAGACGCTGGCCGAACGCACGCTGGCGCTGGCCCAGCTAGCGCGCCGCAACAATCCCGCCCACGGCTACGAGCCCCTGCTCGACGCGTTGCTGGCGCCGGTGCTGGGACTTTGCCTGGCCAACGGCATTCCCATCGTCGGCAATTTTGGCGCGGCCAATCCCCATGCTGCGGCGCAACGCGTGCGTGCGCTGGCGGCGGAGCTGGGCCTGGCGCCGCCACGGCTGGCGGTGGTGGAGGGCGACGATCTCTCGCACGATGCCGGCCGCGCCGTGCTCCGGCAGATCGTCGGCACGGGCTTTCCGGAGGCGCGCTTTGTCTGTGCCAACGCCTATATTGGCGCGCAGGGCATTGCCGACGCCCTGAGCGCCGGCGCGCAGGTAGTAGTCTGTGGCCGCGTGGCGGATCCCGCGCTGGCGGTCGGCCCGGCCATGGCGCACTTCGGCTGGTCGTGGCAGGACTGGGACCGGCTGGCGCGCGCCACCATGGCCGGGCATTTGCTGGAATGCGGGGCGCAGGTCACCGGCGGCTATTTCGCAGATCCCGGCATGAAGGACGTGCCGGATGTGCACGCCGTTGGCTATCCCATCGTGTGCCTGGACGAAGACGGCAATATCGAAGTGGGCAAGGCGGCGGATACGGGCGGCTGCGTGGACCTGCGCACGGTCAAGGAACAGCTCCTCTACGAAGTGCACGACCCCGCCGCCTATCTCACGCCCGACGTTATCGCCGACATCAGCGCGGCCACGGTCGAGCAGATCGGCCCGGACCGCGTGGCGGTGCGCAATGTGCGCGGCCGCGAGCGGCCCGAGCAGCTCAAGGCCAACCTGTTCTACGAAGGCGGCTGGATCGCCGAAGGCGAGATCTCCTACGCCGGCCCCAATGCCGCGGCGCGCGCGCGCCTGGCCGCCCAGATCGTGCGCAAGCGCATGCATCTGCTCGGCCATGCGGTGCCGATCCGCTTCGACCTGATTGGCGTGCTGAGCGTATTTGCCGACGATGGCGGCCGCCTGCTGCAACAGACACAACCCGGCGAGGCACAGGCGCGGGATGTGCGCCTGCGCGCCGCGCTGGCGCATGAGGACAAGCCCGTGGCCGAAGCGCTGCTGCGTGAAGTCAACGCGCTGTACACCTGCGGCCCCGCCGGCGGCGGCGGCGTGCGCACCGCGTTGCGCGCGCGGCTGAACGCCATGTCCTGCCTGGTGCCGCGCAGCGCCGTCACCGCAAGCCACACCCTGCTGCCATGAACGCTACCACTATCCCCACCACTACCCCCGCCACCATCGCGCTCTACCAGCTTGCGCACGGACGCACGGGCGACAAGGGGGATCGCTCCAACATCAGCGTGATTGCCTACGACGCGCGCGACTTCGATCACCTTGTCGCGCATGTCACCGAGGACGCGGTGGCGGCGCTGTTCCGCTACCGCCAGCCGGCGGCGGTCAAGCGCTACCTGGTGCCCTCGCTGCAGGCGATGAACTTCGTCATCGACGGCGTGCTCGACGGTGGCGTAAACGATGCGCTCAACCTCGATACGCACGGCAAGGCTCTGTCCTTCCTGCTGCTGCAACTGGAACTCCCGTTGCCCCCGCGGCTGGACGACGCCGGCTGAACGAGAACACCGAAGCAGAACGCCGAAGCAGAACACCGAAGTAAAGCGACAAGCCACAACGACAAACCACAGCGATTCCAAATTCGAACAGGAGACCAAAGATGTCCGCATACACCAAGCCCGCTTCCCGCCTGAAGGTGGTCACCGGCATCGCCGCCGCCGCGCTCGCGCTGCTGGCCGGCCCGGCGCACGCGGAGTTCCCGGACAAGCCGATTCGCTTCGTGGTGCCGTTCGCTGCCGGCAGCGCCACCGACCAGCTCGCCCGCGCGATCGGCCAGGCCATTACGGTGGATGCCAAGGTGACGGTGGTGGTCGACAACAAGCCCGGCGCCAACGGCTTTATCGCCGCCAGCGACGTGGCCAAGGCCAGCCCCGATGGCTATACCGTGCTGATCAGCACCAACACCACGCATGCGGCCAACGAGCATTTGTTCAAGAAGCTGCCTTACGATCCGGTCAAGGACTACGTTCCGGTGACCGCGCTGGGCCGTGGCGGCCAGATCATGGTGGTCAACCCGCAGTTGCCGGTCAACAATGTGGGGGAATTTATCGCGCTGGCCAAGAAGGAGCCGGGCAAGCTCAGCTTCGGCAGTGGCAGCTCGTCCTCGCGCATCGCCGGTGAGCTGTTCCAGCAGATGGCGCATGTGCAGTTGCTGCACGTGCCCTACAAGAGCAACCCGCTGGCCGTCACCGACCTGCTGGGCAACCAGATCCAGATGATGATCACCGATACCGCCACTGGCCTGCCCCAGGTCAAGAGCGGCAAGCTCAAGGCGCTGGGTGTGTCGGGCAAGACGCGCTCGCCACTGGCGCCCAACGTGCCGACCATCGACGAGGCCGGCGTCAAGGGCTATGAGATGAGCTATTGGTTCGCCGCCTACGCCCCGGCCAAGACGCCGCAGCCGGTGGTGGACAAGCTCAACGCCCTGATGGTGAAGGCGGCCAGGAGCGACACCGCGGCAAACTTCTACCAGTCCACCGGCACCGAAGTGTTTACCAGCACGCCGGCCGAGCTGGCCAAGTTCCAGGCGCAGGAATCGGCCAAGTGGGGCCGCATCATCAAGGCCGCCAATATCCAGCCTGAATAAGGCGTGGCCGGCGCCTCGCCGTGCGATCCACCCGCACGGCGAGGCAGCCAGGCCAGCTTACTGGGCCAGCGTCGCCTTGTATCCCACCGCATACGGCAGCTTGCCGGGCTTGGCGCTGCCCACCGGCTGCGAAAGCGCCGTGAACTCCGTCTCGTTGAACACCGTCAGGCCGCCCAGCGCCGCGGCGCCAGGCTACAGGCCACTGCAGCCCATTGCTGTCGCTTGATCATCAATCTCTCACCCGTTCGTTGTTCTTGTTTGCCGCCCACCTGTAAGGGCGGGCGGCGGAAAGATCACAATCTATGTCGGCTTGATGACGTGCTCGTGACGAAAGGACTTGAAACAAAGTTATCCAGGCGGGTGCCGCCGGGGGAATCCGGCGCATTCACTGGCAACCTTGCTGGCGGGAGGGCCGCGCCGCCGCTGACGCGAGAGACGGGCTACCATGCCGGCAACCTATCAACAATTGCCGCGCAGCAGCCTCTGGCCAGCCGCGGGCACCCGCAAGGCACGCATGAACGCACCCGCATCGACGCTTCCCGGCTCCCTCGATCCCCAGGCCCTGATCCGCACCTATATCCGCGCCAAGGATGAGAACCGCCCCCACCTGATGGCGCAGGCCTTCGCCGCCGATGCCACGCTGGAGATGACGGTCAAGTCCGAGGCCATCGCGTTCCCGGCCCGCAGCGAAGGCCTGGCCGCGATCAGCGACGTGCTGGTGCGGCGCTTTGGCCAGAGCTACGACAACGTTTATACGTTCTGCCTGGCAGAGGCCCCGCCCGCGGGCGACGCGCAACGCTATGGTTGCGACTGGCTGGTCGGCATGACCGACAAAGCCAGCGGTGGCGTGCGCGTGGGCTGCGGCAGCTACGCATGGGAATTCTCTGCACAGGCAGGCGCCCGGCGCGTGCAAGCACTCACCATCGTGATCGAGGCCATGGAAGTGATGCCGCCGGATGCCGCGCGGCCGGTGCTCGACGGCTGGCTGGCCCGCCTGCCCTATCCCTGGAGCACTGCCGCGCAAGTTTGCGAGCAGGCTCCGGCACTGGCACAGTTGGCACCGGTGCTGGCGTACCTGCGGTCCGGTGCCACGCACGACAAGCGTTGATCTTCCGGCCGGCTGCGCACCTTCGGCGAAGGCGACAAGCTGGTGGCAGGCCTGAGCGCGGTGCCGGCGCATGGGCACACCCCGGGCCACCGTGGCTACCTGTTCAAGTCAGGCAATCAAAGCCTGCTGTTGTGGGGCGATATCGTGCACAGCCACGCGGTGCAGTTCCGCCGCCCGGAGGTCGCGCTGGAGTTCGATGTGGACAGCACGCTGGCGGTGCATACGCGCAAGAAGCTCTTCGCCGATGCCGCGCGCGGCAAGCTGTGGGTGGCGGGCGCTCACTTGCCGTTCCCGGGGATCGGCCGTGTGCGCGTGGAGAGCAAGGGCTACGCCTGGGTGCCGGTGGAATACGGGCCGCTGCGCACGGACCGGTAGTGTCGATGCGGCGCGATGTGCCGGGGTTGCCGCTTAGCGCTTGAACCCCAGCACCAGCACGCCGGCGCCGACCAGCGCGATGCCGGCCCACTCGCGCAGGCTGGGGCGTTCGCCGAGGAAGATCACGGCGAACACCGCCACCAGCAGCAGGCTCAGCTTGTCCACCGGAGCCACCTTCGAGGCATCGCCAATCTTCAGCGCCCGGAAGTAACATACCCAGGAGGCGCCGGTGGCAAGTCCGGAGAGCACAAGAAAGATCCAGGTCCGCGGCGACAGCGCGAGCGGGTTGCTCCACTTGCCCGTGAGCACCACGAAAAAGCTCAGCACCACGATGATCACCGCCGTGCGCACCAGCGTGGCAAGGTCCGAGTTGATGCCTTCCAGCCCGATCTTGGCGAAGATCGCCGTCAGCGCGGCAAATACGGCCGACAGCAACGCCCAATGAAACCAACCGGTGGAAGAAGCCAAGGTGTTGTTGTGCTTGATCAAGGTTTGAGTGGCAAGCCAGCCCGCCAGGCAGGACTCAGGTGCGCCGGCGTTCCATGGCCACCAGCGAAGGCACAAAGCCGAGCTGCCCGAAGAAAGCTGCCTCGGACGAGCGCCCGGCGCGCAGCACCCACGTGATATCGGGATCGTTTCCGACGATGTGGCGCACCAGCGCGCGGCCGATGCCGCGGCGGCGATGGCTCGGCGTCACCGCGACCATCGACAGGTAACCATTGGAGATGTCGTCGCACAGCGCCCGCGCGAAACCGACGATCTGTCCCTTATCGACCGCCACCACCACCCGTTGCGAATTGGCGATCAGCCGGGCGAAGCGCTCCGTGTTGGCAACGCGGTGGGCCCACCCGTTGGCCGCAAGGAGTTGTCTGGCCGCCTCGATCTCTTCTGGCAGCAGATTGCGGATTTCCATCGGGGCTCCCCATGCAAGCAGATACAGCAACTCGGCGCTTCCCTTCTAATGGAGGGCGTCACGAGGCGAGTGCGGCGCGGGGCCGCAAAAAAGACTGCTGGCAGTGTAGCGAGCGCGCGAAGGCCCGTCAATTTGCGACAGGCCATGTTGCTTCCGCTCTATAGCGGGGTATCATGTTTCGCATGAATGCCTCGATCTTCTCTTCCGCCCATCCGGCCGATCAGCTGGCCGAGTTCTCCGACGCCGACGCGGCGCTGGCTCGCATCCGTGAAATCTACGATGCCTCGGTTGGCGCGATCCGCGCGCGCTTCGACGCCTTCGCCCAGGGGCAGCCGCTGCCGTCCGCGGCGCATGCCTGCTATCCCTACCTGGGCATCTCGGTCAATCTCGAAACCATGGTCACCGACAGCCGGCCATCCTGGGGCACGGTTGCCTACCCCGGGGTCTACGGCACCACGGTCACCCGCCCCGAACTGCTGGCCGACTATTACCGCGACCAGATCGAGCGCCTGATACGCTACCACCGCGTGCCCGTGGTGGTCGGCGTGAGCCGTCGGCCGATCCCGCTGCCGTTTGTCATCGAAGCCTCCACCACCGACATCAGCTACACCCAGGCGCGCGAGCTCGAGGCCTCGTTCGTGCTGCCCGAGCTGAGCCGCATCGACGACGCCATCGCCAACGGCACCTACGAGCCGGTGCCCGGCGAAGCCTGGCCGCTCTCGATGTTCCCCGGCGAGCGCGTGGACCTGGCGCTGCAGCGGCTCTATCACTACACCGGCACCGCGCCCCAGCATTTCCAGCGCTTCGTGCTGTTTACCAACTACCAGCGCTACGTCGACGAGTTCATCGCGCTCGGCCGCTCGCTGATGGCAGCCGAAGACGCGCAAGGCGCCGACGGCCACGTGCGCTTCGTCGAACCCGGCGATGTGATGCAAGAGCGCGGCGAGGCCGAGCCCGACGATGCCCTGCGCCCGCGCGCGCTGCCGCAGATGCCCGCCTACCACCTGGTGCGCGAGGACAAGCTTGGCGTCACGCTGGTCAATATCGGCGTGGGCCCGTCCAACGCCAAGACCATGACCGACCACCTTGCCGTGCTGCGCCCGCATTGCTGGCTGATGGTCGGGCACTGCGGCGGCCTGCGCCGCTCGCAGCAACTCGGCGATTACGTCCTGGCACACGCCTATGTGCGGGACGACCACGTGCTCGATCACGACCTGCCGCCCTGGGTGCCGGTGCCGCCTATCGCCGAGATCCAGGTCGCGCTGCAAGAGGCCGTGGTACGCGTGACGGGTTTGTCCGGCAACGAGATGAAGACCCGCATGCGCACCGGCACCGTGGTCTCCACCGACGACCGCAACTGGGAACTCAAGTCCAAGGCGCTGTACGCCCGCTTCAACCAGTCGCGCGCGATTGCCATCGACATGGAGAGCGCCACGGTTGCGGCCAACGGCTTCCGGCTGCGCGTGCCCTACGGCACCTTGCTATGCGTGTCCGACAAGCCGCTGCATGGTGAGCTCAAGCTGCGCGGCATGGCCAATGCGTTCTATCGGCAGCGGGTGAGTCAGCATATGTCGATCGGGCTGGAGGCGATTCGTATCTTGCGCGAAGGAGGGGCCGAGCAGCTGCACTCGCGTAAGTTGCGCAGCTTCGACGAGCCGGCGTTCCGTTAGGCTCGACAGGATACGCCAGAACCGTCTGCAATGACGACGGCTGTCACTCGCTCTCCCCTCAGGGGGACCGAGGCAGGCGAGCGCGTGGCCACGAAGGCAGAACGCCATCAGCTATTGGCGATAGGCCCCGGCAGGCATAGAATCGCGCGCTTCGCCCCGCTTTAGCACAATGACTAAGAATCACCATGCGGTTGTTACGCTGGCCAGCCTGACGCTTGCCGGCTGCCTGCGCTATCCGCATGCATCGGGCCATCTGGTTCGCACCGCGACGATCGCGGCATGCCTTGCGGATCTGGTGGGGCTGGATGCGGCGCACTGCGAGCGCATACGGCTCGCCACGCCGGTGCATGACGTTGGCAAGCTCGCCATCCCCGATGCCGTACTGCTCAAGCCTGGCAAGCTGCTCCCCGAGGAGCGGCAGGTGATCGAGCGGCATGCCGAGATCGGCGCCAACATACTTGCCGGCAGCGCCCACGCGCTGATTCGGCTTGCATCGCAAGTCGCGCATCATCACCACGAGCGCTTTGACGGTACCGGCTACCCATGTGGCCTGGCAGGCAATGAGATTCCGCTAGCCGCGCGTATCGTGGCCGTCGCCGACGTGTTCGACGCCATGACCGAGTCGCGCTGCTATCGCCCCGGCATGACGGACGACGATGCGTTGTCCATCATCTCGGCAGGATCCGGCACGCATTTCGACCCGGACGTGGCGCGCGTCTTCCTCGCCAATGTTCCGGTGATATTGCGCAGCCGGCGTTCAGCGCAGGCGCTGCTGTCCGCCGGCTCCGAGATGGCCGTGGTCGCGCGCTTCTACGGCTTGAATCGGGACGTATTGCGGCAGATCCCGCGTCAAGCCAGGGCCTGACGCGGGATCTGCCGCGCGTGCGTTGTGCCGTGGTGCGCCGTGGCGCGCTGTACCGCGTTTCGTCAGAAGCGGTAGCCCACGCCCATGCTGAACAGCCAGGGATCCAGGCTCACGTTCGAGACCTTCACGCCGGCCGCCTTGACATCGCTCGACAGCCAAACCTTCTTGATGTCGGCATTCAGGAACCAGTTCTTGGTGAGCTTGTAATCCATGCCGACCTGCAGCGCGGGAGCCACGCTCCAGCTATCGAGCGTCAGCGAATTGCTGGCAATGTCCGCGCCCCAGATGCGCGTGAAGTTCAGGCCGGCGCCGACATACGGGCGGAAGGTGCCGTTGGGCATGAAGTGATATTGCACCAGCAGTGTCGGCGGCAGATGGGTGAAGGAGCCGATCTTGTTGCCATCCAGGTAGACGTTCTGCTTCTGCGGCACGGTCAGCACCAGTTCGGCAGCGATGTGCGGCGTGAAGAAGTAGGTGACATCGAGTTCCGGAATCCACTTGTTGTTGACCGTGATGCGGTCCGAGGCGCCAACGCCGCCGATCGGGTCGGACTTGCCGGCCATGTCGAGATAGGTGCCGCGCAGGCGCACCATCCAGTTGCCCTGCGCGTCATCGGCAGCGGCGGCGGGCGCTGCGGCAACGGCGCCGAGCACGGCAAGGGTGGCGATGGCGGTGTTGGATAGGCGGGTAAGCAGGCGCTTGTTCATGATGGTTGGCTCGTGTTTCAGGAAACTTCACGCACAGTTTGGCGGAGCGCTTCCGGTCGAGCCTTGACCGAGAGCAAGAAGATGGGCATCGGTGGCGCGCACATGTGCATGCGTCGTGGCCTTGCGACAGTACCCGGTGCGCGTTGCACTGGTTGCGCACGCGCCGCGCAGCCATCTTTCGCATTTCCAATCCCGGGCCGGGCTTCTAAGGACATGCGCAAATATTCGTGGCAGACAAGCGTGCGCGCGCCTTACGCTGTGCACACAGTCAAGCCAAGAGCATGTCGTGGGCGTCCCGCAAGGGCGTCTTTCCGGGTGTGCCCCGTGGGGGCGGGGCACACCGGTTTTTCTGCGCCGAGACGTTAGGCCCGGGCGCGGCCGGCATCAATCGGCCAGGGCTTCCTCGCGAGGCGACTGGCTGGCGGCACGCAGGTGGCGGTTCACACCCGACACCACGGCCTTGAGCGACGCCGTGACGATATTGGCGTCGATGCCGGCGCCGAAGCCAGTGGCGGAGTCTCCTACCCGCACTTCCACATAGCAGGCCGCGGCAGCATTGGCGCCGGACGACAGCGCGTGCTCGTGGTAATCCATCACGCGCACCGGCATGTCCAGCGCGCCTTTGAGGCCGCTGACGAACGCATCGATCGGGCCGTTGCCCCGGCCGCGCGCGCCCACGGGCTCGCCATCGCGCAGCAATGCCACTTCGATCTCAACCTGGCCGCCGCTGTCGGACACCATCTGGTGGCCCATATAGCGCAGCGGCGCCTCGTGTTCGAGATATTCGCGCTTGAACAAGCCATACAAGTCATCGGCGCTGGCTTCGAGCCCGCTCTCATCGGTCATCGACTGCACCGCGCGGCTGAACTCGATCTGCAGGCGGCGCGGCATATAGATGCCGTGCACCTGTTCCAGCAGGTAAGCCATGCCGCCCTTGCCGGACTGGCTGTTCACCCGGATCACCGCATCGTAGCTACGGCCAAGGTCGGCGGGGTCGATCGGCAGGTAAGGCACTTCCCAGATGGCATCCGCCTTCTGCTGCGTGAAGCCCTTGCGAATCGCATCCTGGTGCGAGCCGGAGAAGGCCGTGAAGACGAGGTCACCCACATACGGGTGGCGCGGATGCACGGGAAGCTGGTTGCAATCCTCCTCGCACTGGCGCACTTCATCGATATCGGAAAAATCGAGCTCGGGGTCCACGCCCTGCGTGTAGAGATTCAACGCCAGCGTCACCAGGTCGACATTGCCGGTGCGCTCGCCATTGCCGAACAGGCAGCCTTCCACGCGATCGGCGCCGGCCATCACGGCAAGCTCGGCGGCTGCCACCGCGGTGCCGCGGTCATTGTGCGGATGGACCGACAGCACGATGTCGCTGCGCCGTGCAAGACGCCGGTGCATCCATTCGACCTGGTCGGCGAAGATATTGGGCGTGCTGCATTCCACCGTGGTCGGCAGGTTGAGGATGAGCGGGCGGGCTGCGCTCGGCTGCCAGATCGCGGATACCGCATCGCAAACCTCGAGTGAGAAATCCAGCTCGGTCATGCTGAAGGTCTCGGGCGAGTATTCGTAGCTCCATGCCGTCTCGGGCATGCCATCGGTCAGCGCCTTGATCAGGCGCGTGCCCTCCAGCGCGATCTCCTTGACCTCCTCGCGGCTCGCGCCAAACACGATGCGGCGAAAGGCTGGGGCGATCGGGTTGTAGAGATGCACCACGGCGCGCGCGGCGCCGCGCACGGATTCGATGGTGCGCTGTATCAGGTCCGCGCGGGCCTGCGTCAGCACCACGATGGTCACGTCGTCCGGGATGCGGTCTTCCTCGATCAGCATCCGCACGAAATCGAAATCGGTCTGCGAGGCCGAGGGGAACGCCACCTCGATCTGCTTGAGCCCGATCTTGACCAGCTGCTCGAAGAAGCGGAGCTTGCGCTGCGGGTTCATCGGCTCGATCAGGGCCTGGTTGCCATCGCGCAGATCCGTGCTCATCCAGATCGGCGCGCGCGCGATGCGCTTGGCGGGCCAGGTTCGGTCGGCGATATCAACGGCGGTGGCAGGGCGGTATTTGGTGGCGGGATTGCGCAACATCATGACGGTTCTCCTTCCTCGCGGGAAGATGCAAGACAAGAAACAAGGCACAAGACACAAGATCGCCAAGGCGTTGAAACGCTCAAAAGCGAAGGCGTCAGAAAGCTAATGCGGAAAAAGGGTGGCGCGAGGCTGCCGAACTGCCACTAGGCACTAGGCCCGGCAACCGATCAGTAGGTCTAGCTGTAGCGAGGCGGAAAGACGCGGCGAGAGGGCCGGTGCAACAAGAGCAATGGCGGTACCCAGCGCGCGACCTGCTGCCGGCACGCGCGCGGCTGCAGCGATGCTGGAGGCATCGGCGGCGTGGCGGTGGAAGCAGGTGGCTTGGTGCATTGCGTGGCGTGCGGGGAGCGGGGAGCGGTGTGAGGGAAGCGGTGCGGATGACGCGGCTTACCAAGGTTCGTCGATAACTTGTCATGCATGCCGAGCACCTTTTGGCGGCCGGCAGCCGGCAAGAATAGTCGAGAACGCGAACGGGCGTCAAGGACGGGCACGCCGAGCCCCCTCCAAATGCCGGTTGGGCAGCCACCTCCATTTCGCTATCAGCACGGACTTGTGGCTGAGCCCAGATGTGCGTGAGCGTACATAAGCGCCGAACTCTCAGCCGTCTGGCTGGTACAGCCGTGTGCACATCCTGACTAGCCTAGATAGCACGCGGCTGCCCAATTCCGCCATTTACCTGTCCGGTCGCGCAAACATAACGAGTCTGGCCAGCGGTGCCTTGCTTGAGCTTCTGTCGGCAGGGGCCCCGGGATTTAACGCCATACGGGGAGACATCATGAGAAACACCAAGAGGTGGCCAGCATGGCTGGCCTGCGCCGCCATGGCATTGCTGATGGCGGGCTGCGGCGGCGGCGGTGGCGGCTCGGGCGCTGCATCGCCCACCACCGCGAGCACCGCGACGAATACCACCCCGGTGAAATACTCGGTGACGCTCACGATGACCTCGGGACAGGTCGGGGTGGGCCGCAGCATCTCGATGTCAGCCTCGGTCGTGGACAGCAAGGGAGCGGACGTGACGTCGTCCAGCGCCTTTGCCTGGACCTCGTCCAGCAACACCATCGCCACCGTGGTGCCGGCCGCAAGCGGCAGCGCCACCATCACGGGCGTGGCGGTGGGCACGGCCACCATCCAGGTGGTGGCCACCGTCAAGGCGGCGGACAACAGCACCACGCAGCTACCCGCGCAAACCGCGACGATAGCCGTGCAGCCCGCCTCGGTCAGCTACAACCTGGCACTGTCGAATCCGGTCTTGTCGCTGGTTGACGGGCAGGTGCAGCCGGTCAAGGCGACGCTGGTCGATGGCAATGGCAGCGACGTCAGCGGGGCCGTGCACGACTGGGCCTGGGCCAGCTCGATCAGCAACGTGCAGGTCAGTGCCGCGCAGAACACGGCATCGCTCACAGGCGTCAACAGCTCGGATACCACCGCAGCGGTCGGCACGGTCACGGTCTCGGTCACCGCGCCCAACGGCATTGCTGTCAGCGGGCAGATGCTGGTGACGGTGCAGAAGAACACTGGCTACACCTATCGGCTCGAGCTCTCGCAAGGGGGCGTGCCCATCAACGCGCTGTCGGTGCTCAACGGCTATCCGCAGGTCTTCAACGCTCGCGTGATCCGCAGCGATTCGTATGATTCCACCGCGGATTTCGACGGCACCTGGAGCTACGCCACCACCTCGCCAACGCTTTCCGTCGCAGCGAACCCGGCCACGCGGCAGGCCACGTTGAGCACCAGCATCGTGATCGGCACGCCCACCGTGCAGAGCCTGCTGCAGGTGACCGCGGCCAGCAGCAAGATCGCGCTCACGCCCAACGCCAGCCTGACGGTGACGGAGCAGCCGAAGTGGGCGCTGGTCTACAACGGGCCACAACCGCTCAAGCTGCTGCTGTCGCTGCCCGTGCCGACTCCCGTCACCGCCACGCTCAAGAACTTCGGTGCGGATGTCGCCTATCTCAACTGCACGGGCTGGAGCTGGACCAGCAGCGCAAACGTATCGTTCGCAGGTGGCGTCAATGCTGCGCAGATCGTGGTGACGCCTTTGGCGCTTGGCGATTTCACAGTGACCGCAACCTGCACGGCCGGCCCTGAACAGCAGCCGATCTCCATCACGATTCCGGGAACGGTGAGCTGATGTAGCGCCCTGCTTTTGCCTGAGCCTTAATGCGACGCCCGGCATGTGTTCCTGCCGGGCGTCGTTGTATCTGCTCGCGCCTATCTCTGTGTGTTTTAAATGGTCCGTCCCCGGACGGCCGCTTGATCCGGTGCCGCGCGCGCAGGTATCGACGAGGAGGGAAAGAGGGGGAGGCGGTGCCGAATACGCGGCGAACCGGCGCGGCGAACCCAAAGCGTACCCGTTTCTGCGTGGATCAAAAACGTGGTGCGCGATGGGTTTGGGGGCGTATCAGCGCTTGGCCACGAAGCGGATGACCTGCTCGCTGGCCTGTTCGACCGGCGCTTGCTGGGCGCTGCCGGTGGTGGCGGAGCCGCAGGTATTGCACCCGCCGCTGTCGCAGCCGCTGGCGCAGCCGGCCGCGGCCTGCGGTGCCAGCCAGGCCACCGCGCGCTGGCGCCAGCCGGTGGCCGCGGTGCCACCCAGGCGCGCCGCCAGCCCGCCCTTGATCCGTTCGCGGGTGCGCGGTGCATAGCGGGCCAGCACGGAGATCGTGCAGCCCAGCACGATCAGCGGCACCAGCAGGGTTTCAACGGCGTGGTAGAGGCTCATGGCTGCAAAGTCCTCGCTTCAGCTCAGCATCAGGGTGATGTGGTACGTGGCAAAGGCGGCCACGTAGCCCAGCCCGAACAGGTAGGCCGTCGAGGCGGCCATCACCTTCCAGGAGCCGGTCTCGCGCCGGATCACCGCCATCGTGGAGATGCACTGCGGCGCGAACACGTACCAGGCCAGCAGCGACAGCGCGGTGGCCAGCGACCATTGCGCGGCGATCATCGGCGCGAGCTGGCTGGCCATGGCGTCCTCGCTGCCGGACAGCGCATAGACGGTGGCCAGTGCACCCACGGCGACTTCGCGCGCCGCCAGGCCCGGCACCAGCGCGATGCAGATCTGCCAATTGAAGCCGATCGGGGCAAAGACATGCTCAAGCGCCCGGCCGATCATGCCGGCGAAGCTGTAATCGATGGCCGGGGCGGTGGCGCCGTCCGGCGGCGACGGGAAGGTGGCCAGGAACCACAGCAGCACCGTCAGCGTCAGGATCACCTTGCCCACGCGGGACAGGAAGATGCGGGCACGCTCCCACAGGCCGATCGCCACATCGCGCGGATTGGGGATGCGGTAGGAGGGCAGTTCCATCATCAGCGGGTGGTCGGTGCGATCGCGGCGGAAATACTTCAGCACATAGGCCACCGCCAGCGCGCTCACGATGCCCGCCACGTAGAGCACGAACAGCACGAGCCCTTGCAGGTTGAACAGCCCCATCACCGTGCGCGTCGGGATGAAGGCGCCGATCAGCAGCGCGTAGACCGGCAGGCGCGCGGAGCACGTCATCAGCGGCGCCACCAGGATGGTGGTGATGCGGTCGCGCGGGTCCTGGATGGTGCGCGTGGCCATGATGCCGGGAATCGCGCAGGCAAAGCTGGAGAGCAGCGGGATAAAGGAACGGCCGGACAAGCCGGCGCCCATCATCAGGCGGTCGAGCAGGAAGGCCGCGCGCGGCAGGTAGCCGGATTCTTCCAGCGTCAGGATGAACAGGAACAGGATCAGGATCTGCGGCAGGAACACGATCACGCTGCCCAGGCCGGCGATCAGGCCATCCACCAGCAGGCTGCGCAGCATGCCCTCGGGCAGGTGGCTGCCGACGATCTCGCCGAACCAGTGCACGCCGCCCTCGATGCCGTCCATCAGCGGCGCGGCCCACGAGAATACCGCCTGGAACATCAGGAACAGCAGCACGGCCAGGATCGTCAGGCCGAACACGGGGTGCAGCAGGATGCGGTCGAGCCGGTCGTCCAGCGCGGCGGTGCGCTCCGGCATCGTGACGGCCGCATCCAGCAGGCGCTTGACCTCCTGGTGGACATCCAGGTCGGAGGCCAGCTCGGTCGTGGCCGCGGCGACCGGCACCGCCGGCAGGGCGGCGTCGAACGCGGCCAGCAGGTTGGCGGCGCCGTCGCGCTTGACCGCCACGGTCTCCACCACCGGCACGCCGAGCGCGGCGGCCAGCTTGTCGCGCTCGATGCGGATGCCGCGTTTGGCCGCGGCGTCGCTCATATTGAGCACCAGCACCATCGGCAGGCCCAGGCGGCGCAGTTCGAGCACGAAGCGCAGGTGCAAGCGCAGGTTGGTGGCATCCACCACCGACACCAGCAGGTCCGGGCGTGGCTCGCCCGGGCGCTGGCCCAGGCAGACATCGCGCGTGATGGCTTCGTCAAGGCTGGCCGCGTGCAGGCTATAGGCACCCGGCAGGTCGAGCACACGCACCTGGCGCCCGGCCGGCGAGACAAAATGGCCTTCCTTGCGCTCGACGGTGACGCCGGCGTAGTTGGCCACCTTCTGGCGGCTGCCGGTCAGGCGATTGAACAGGGCGGTCTTGCCGCAATTTGGATTGCCCACCAGCGCAACGCGCAATGCGGGACGCTGGGAAGCGGAAGTCGGGGTAGCGACAGACATATTCTTGGCAGGTGCCCGGTCAGGCAGCGGAGCGTTTGGCGGCGGGCGCGTCGGGCTGCGCGGCCGGCGTGATGCTGGAGACGGAAGCGCTGAGCGCCTCCACGGTAATGCGGGCCGCTTCGGCGCGGCGCAATGCAAACCGGGTAAAGCCCACCTGGGCGACAAGGGGATCCATGCCGAACGGTCCCAGCGCGATGACCTGTACGGCTTCGCCCGGCACAAAGCCGAGTTCGCGCAGGCGGCGTGCTACCGGATCGTTAAGAGAATTGTCGTCGATAGACACGATGACAGCGGCGGTGCGCCGCGGAAGTTCAGACAACCGCATGTGGCTTCCAGTCCGTTGGCGCGAGGCACGGCACGCGGTCGGCAAACTCACGCCAGGGTTGGTAAATGAAAATCGTTCCTATTGTAGCTGATTTGCCTGCGGGCGTTTTGATTTCGAGCCGCTGTGTTATTAGTGCGCGCACGCATCCATGGCGCACGACAATCCTGGCGGTCCGCAATCACCCGAAGCGCAGGTCACGCAACATTCGGTTGCGCCCGACGAGCGGCACCCTGTGCGGGTGCCGCGCCTTGCCCACGGTGCCGCAGCCCGCTTGCCTAGAACTTGTGCCGGACGCCCGCCACCACGCCCAACTGGTTCATGCCCGGGCCGATGCTGGCCTGGATGCCGTTCAGGCCGACGCGCGAGCCGTCCTTGTTCTTGACGTAGCCGAGCGTCAGGTAGCCATCGGTGCGTTTGGACAGCGCGTAGTCAAGCGTGCCGACGAGGCTCCAGGGATCCTGCGCGCTGCGCTTGTCGTTCATCACATAGGCCGACGCACTCAGCGTCAGGGCGGGCGTGAACGCATAGCTCGCACCTAGCCAGAACAGGTCGTTCCTGCGAGCCGCCACGGTGGCGGTGCTGCCGATGTCGCCGCTCAGCCAGCGGTAGCCCGCGAACACCTTGGCCTTTGCAAACGCGTAGCTGCCAGCCACGGCGATGCGGCGGTCGCGTTGTGCCGGGTTCTGCCCGGCCAGGCCGGTGGTGCCCTGCTGCTGGTCGTAGATGACCGTGGCCCCGGCGTTGCCCGTGGTGTATTCCAGCGCGGCGCTCCAGGCGCGGTCGTTGCGCGCGTTGCCGGCGGTCTCGCCCGTGATGGTGCTGGTGGTGCCGCTCGTCACGGAGGTGCCGCGCGCGAACGCGTACATCGCGCTTGCCGTCAGCCCGCCGAACTTCCCTACGTACTTGGCGGCGTTGTCATAGCGTCCCGCCAGGGCGCTATCCATCAGGAACGCCGAGTACCGCGGCGCGATGGCCATGGCGTCGTAGCTGATCAGGATGTCGTAGAGCAGGTTGTTCTGGTGGCCCGCCGTGATCCGCCCGTAGGGCGTGTTCAGGCCGGTGTAGGCCTGCCGCCCGAACAGCCGGCCGGCCTGGCCCAGCGTGCCCGCGTCGATGTCGAAGCCGCTCTCGAGCACGAACAGCGCGCTGGTGCCGCCGCCGAGGTCTTCCGTGCCGCGCAATCCCCAGCGCGAGCCGGACAGGTTGCCCGAAGCCATTCTTGTGAGGGCGTTGCCACTGGCGTCGGCGTGCGAGAGGTATTCGATGCCGACGTCGGCGACGCCATAGAGCACCAGGCTGGACTGCGCCCAAGCGGGTGCGGTCAGCGCGAGTGTGGTGACGGCAAGCGCGTAGCCAAGCGTCAGGCGGTGGATGTCTTTCACTACCTTCACTACTATCATTACCTTCATCTCCTTCATGTGGTTTCCTTACGGCAGGGGCAAACGCAAGGCGCAAGCGGTCGCACGGGACCGTTGACGGCCGTGGCGTAGCGGTGCTGCGAATGGATTGGGGGGAGCGGGTGGCGTGCGTTGCCAGGCGCCTGGCGTGGCTGCCCCGCGGGTCTTGGCGGACCCTGGCCGGCGTTAGCGAGCCGTGGGCCTTAGTCGACCCGCAGGCCGATCTGCGCGGCGAGCTTCTTCCAGCGCTCGATGTCGGTGTTCACCACTTTCTGGAACTCCGCCGGGGTGCTGCTGGCGGTAGCAAATCCCAGTTGGGCGAGATTGGCCCTGACCTCCGGCTTGGCGACGGCCTTGGCGATGGCCGCATTGAGCTTCTGCACGATTTCCGGCGGCGTATGCGCCGGGGCCAGGATGCCGAACCATTGGTCGACGTCATAGCCACTGACTCCAAGCTCGCTCACCGAGGCCACGTCGGGCAGCAGCGGTGATCGGCTCTTGGAGGTGACGGCCAGCGCGCGCAGCTTGTTGGCCTTCAGGTAAGGCACCGTGTTGCTGAGCGTGTTGATGCTGACGTCGGCCTGGCCGCCCAGCACATCCGCTAGCGCCGGGGCGCAACCCTTGTAAGGCACGTGCAGCAGATCGATCTTGGCCGAGATCTTGAGCAGCTCGCCGGCAAGGTGCTGGGGCGTGCCGTTGCCGCAGGAGGCATAGGTCGGCGGCTTGCCCGAGCGCCCGGCTGCCAGCAGGTCATTGAACGTCTGGATCTTCGATGAGACGGGCACCGCGATGACGGACGGCACGGACGCCACCGAGATCACCGCGCTGAAGTCCTTGCCCGGATCGAACTGCAGGTTGCGGAACACGCCGGGGTTGATGGCAAAGCTGCTGTTGACCACCAGCAAGGTGTAGCCGTCCGACGGGCTCTTGGCGACGAACTCGGCGCCGATATTGCCGCTGGCGCCGGGCCGGTTGTCGACCACCACGGGCTGGCCCAGGCTGCGGCCCACCTCCGTGCCGATCACCCGCGCCAGCGTGTCGGTTCCCCCGCCCGCCGGGAACGTCACAACCAGCCGGATCGGCTTTTGTGGAAAGTCGCCGCCGATATTGGCGCTCGCCTGCGCGGGCATGCCGAACAGCGTGGCCCCCAGCAAGGAGATCGATGCGAGACTGCGTACCACGGATAAGGATGTCATTTGTTGCCTCATCGGTTAAAGGAAATGATAGATCAGGGTGGCAGTGCAGGCGGCGTGCATGGGCGCCGCTGCTAGTCCGGCCTGATGCGAATCGGTGGGCCGGATAGTTCAGCCGCCGCGTTGGCCCGCACTGCTGCCTCGAGGTCGCCGGTGGCCTCGGCGTGGATCCTGAACAGCGGTTGCCCGGCAACGAGCCGGTCTCCCACCGTGCACAACAGGTCCACGCCGGCGCCCGGCCGGCGCGGCGCGCCGGCGCTGCGCGCAATGCCGGCGATGGCAAAGCCGTCGATGTCCGCGACCACGCCGGCCGCGCTGGCGGGCACGATGTGGAGATGGTTGCCCGGTGCATCCGGCGCTGCCCTTGCGCCCTGTGCGGCCACGATCCGGTCGAATGCGGCGCTTGCGGCCCCGCAGGCGAGCAATTCGCCCGCAATCCGCCGCCCCTCGGCGGGGGAGCCCACGGTCGGGTCGAACGCAAGAATCTGCCCGGCAAAGAACAAGGCCTTCTCGCGCAGGTCCGCGGGCGCCTCGGGGCTGCCGTTGAGTACCTGCAGCACATCGCGCACTTCCAGCGCCGGGCCCACGCCGCGCCCGATGGGTTTGCTGCCGTCCGTCGCGAACGCGCGCACCCGCATGCCCAGCCCTGCGCCCACGTCTTCGAACAAGGCGCCCAGGGCTTGCGCTTCGGCTTGCGACTTGAGCTTCGCTTGCGGGCCGAAGGGCAGGTCGACGATCACGTGGGTCGACCCCGCGGTGTATTTTTTGGAGAGGATGGACGCCACCGACCACCGGTTGGCGTCGAGCCCGAGCGGGCGCGTGATGGCATTCATCACATCGTCGATGGCCGAGTGATTGAGGCGGCCGTTCCAGGCAATGCAGGCCCGTGCCTGCGCCACGCAGCGGCGCACGTCGTCGATGTCCAGGTCCACGCGCGCCACCGTCTCCATGGCCTCCGCGGTGCCGGCCGCGGAGGTGATCGCCCGCGACGAGGTCTTGGGCATCGCGAGCCCGAACGCCGCGACGATCGGCACCACGATCAGCGTGATGCGGCTGCCCGGCACGCCGCCCATGGAGTGCTTGTCCACCACGATGGGCTCGTCCCAGTCGATCCTGCGGGCAAAGCGCGCGCGGGCACGGGCCACGCCCACTACTTCCGCATCGGTGAGGTGCTGCGAGGCAGCCACCAGGAACGCGGTCAGCTCGATTTCCGTATAGCGTCCCTCCACCGCATCGCGCAGCACGGCTTCGTACTCCGCTTCGCTCAAGGCGTCGCCGCGCAGCTTCTTGCGCAGCACATCGCGGCTGACGGGGCCGGGAATCTGGCGCAGGCGCACGGTGTTGCCGGGCGCGACGCCCAGGCGCTCGAAGAGGGCATCGGACAGGCCGATCTCTTCGTCCTGCAGCAAGCCCGGGCTCTCGACCACATGCAAGGCCGCGGGGATCTCGGTCTTTCCCGAGCGCACGGCCATGCGAGCGTGGCGCGCGCCAACGGCGGGCGACACATAGGCAATGTGCGCGTCGCCGGCGCAGATTGGCATGCGTCTGGCCTTGAGCGGTGTCGATGCCGTGCGCAGCGCTTCCAGGAAGCGCGCGATGCCCACCTCCATGGCCGCGTCGTTCGATACGGTGACGCTCGCCACGCCGGCGGGAATCGGATCGGGCATGCGCTCCAGCCTGCGCAGCACCGCGTCGCCGGACTCCCGTCCGCGCGCGGCAATGCGCTGCGCCAGCACGTGCAGCGGCGCCGTGACGTGGATGACGACGAAATTGCGCAGCTGGCCCGCCAGCGCGGCAGCAATGCCGCGCGAGCCGTTGGCGACGACATGCCGGCCGCGCTCCAGTTCATCCAGCAAACTGGCCGGCAGCCCATAGCGCAAGCCATGCGCCGCCCAGGTGATCAGGAAGGCGTTGGCCGTCTCGCGCGCCGCGAACTCGGTCTGCGTCACGCCCTCGTGATCCTCGCCCGGCGAGCCTGTTGGCCGGGTGATGACGCGCCTGGCAAACACATAGCGCGGATCGGCCAGCAGCGCCGCCCTGGCGCCGTCCATCAGCGAGTCCTTGCCCGCGCCGCTGGGGCCAACCACGAGGAAGAAAGTGCCGGCAGCTTGCATGGGCTTATCCGGCGTGGTGGGGACCGCTACCAAAGCCGATGGCCCGGCGCGGTTCAGATAGCGGGAGTCTTCCAGGCTGCTTGCGCATGTGTCGTTCCAGGTCTCGGGGTTTTTCATGGCCATCCTCTTCTTTCTCTTCGTCCCATTTCGTCGACTGTGTCTCGTACGTCCTCTGGCAATATGCTTAGATATCGAAGCACAAAGGCAATGCTAGCACCTGATGAAACCTTGTCAAGATAAGTTCGACATCTAAGAATATGCAAGAGTCAGGCCATGGCTGGAAAGGGCCGTATCCACGGGCTGTGGCAGGAATTCCAGCCATGTCTAGCAGGGAAATCCCTCTCGCGGTGTCTTGCCGCATCGTCGTGGCGCAAGCTCGCACTGATGTAGTGAGCACTACATTAGCCCGCAAAAGAAATGATTAGCCGGCGAACACCCGGCGGGAGGTGGACGTGACGGAGCAGGCGGCAGCTTTGCTAACGCGTTATGATGTTTTCCATCATCGGGCGCAGGCATGGCCGGCGCCGACAAGGACTCCCACACCGTCATATGGCCACTTCAAAACCGACTGAATCGCAGGTGCCCGCCCCGGCGGGCGACATCGCCAACGAGCGCCTGGCGCATATGGTGAAGGACGCTGCCCGGGCCTATATCCGCGCCCTGCAAATGCGCCTGGCCGAACATACGGTTTCCTACGGACACTGGACCATCCTGCGGATCCTCTGGGATCACGACGGTTTGTCGCAGCGCGAGCTGAGCGACCTGGCGGGGGTCACGGAGCCGACCACGTTCGCCGCGGTCAAGGCGCTGGAGGCGCTGGGCTATATCGAGCGCACCCATCTGCCCGGCAACAAGAAGAATGTCCATGTATTCCTGACCAAGACGGGCCGCGCCCTCAAGCGCAAGCTGGTGCCGCTGGCCGAGGAGGTCAATGAGATCAGCGTGGAGGGGGTATCCGCCGAGGAGGTCGCGACCGCGCGCAAGGTGCTGATCGCCATCACCCGCAACCTGGCCAAGGACGAGGCGCAGGCAGAAGGCACGGCACGGCGCGTGCCGTCAACGCGCGAGCTGGGGCGGCTGCTGGCGGATCTTTGAGCCAGTGCTGGCGCTGGTGGCGAGCGCAGAATGAAAAAAGCGCGCGAGGCAAGCAGCCCGGCGCGCGTCAAAGTAGCGGGAAGGAGTGACTCCCGCTCACACGGTACCGTTACACCGCATCGTTACACCGCATCGTCCAGCCCGATATCCACGGCCGGCGCGGACTGGGTGATCTTGCTGGTGGAGATGTAGTCAACGCCGGTCTCGGCGATGGGGCGGATGGTCTCGAGGTTGATCCCGCCGGACGCCTCCACCTTGGTGCGCCCGTTGACGATGGTAACGGCTTCGCGCATGTCGGGCACGGACATGTTGTCCAGCATGATCACGTCGACGCCCGCCTTCAGGGCTTCATGCACCTGGTCCAGCCGGTCGCATTCCACTTCCAGCTTGGTCAGCACGGGCAACTGCCGGCGCGCGCGTTCCACGGCGGCGGCAATGCTGCCGCACACGGCGATATGGTTGTCCTTGATCATTACGCCGTTATCGAGCCCCAGCCGGTGGTTCAGGCCGCCACCGCAGGTCACCGCGTGCTTCTCCAGCACGCGCAGCCCCGGCGTGGTCTTGCGGCTATCGATCAGGCGGGCCTTGGTGCCGGCAATCGCCTCCACGTAGCGGGCGGTATGGTTGGCGATCCCGCACAGCCTTTGCATGATGTTCAGCGCCGTGCGCTCGGCGGTCAGCACGCTGCGCGCGGAGCCGCTCACGGCGATGAGGATGGCGCCCTTGGCGACCTTGTCGCCATCGCCCACGCGCACGTCCACATGCAACGACGGGTCGTAGCGGGAGAACACGCGGGCGGCCACGTCCACGCCGGCGATCAGCATCGGCTCGCGCGCATTCATATAGAACGAACCCGTCTCGCCCTTCTCGATCATGGTGTGGACCGTCAGGTCGCAGGCGCCGATGTCTTCGGTCAGCCACAGGTCAATCAGCTTGTCGGTTGCAAATTGGTCGTACATGCTTGGCTCCAGGGTTCCGGGGGTCCGGTGGGTTGGTGTCGCGGTTTTGAGGTGAATGCGAAAAATACTTAGATATCGAAGTACGTACGGCAATCCTAGCATTTGCCGTGGCCTTGTCAAGTAAAGTTCGACATCTAAGAATAATTTCACGGCCACGCGCGATGTCCCGGCCTGGCATAAAATGCATGTCGACGCACGACCGGGCCAGGCCCCGGCCTTCCTGACACGCACATACGGAGCACAAGACATGATTCTCGAAATAGCGCAGTTCCAGATCAAAGCGGGTATGGAGTCGGACTTCGAGGCAGCGGTCGCCAAGGCGGCGCCGCTCTTCAAGCGCGCCCGTGGCTGCCACGCCATGCGGCTGCTCAGGTCGATCGAAAATCCCTCGAACTTCACGCTTGAGGTCAAGTGGGAGACGGTCGAGAATCACATGGTGGATTTCCGCGAATCCGCGGACTTCGCCGAATGGCGCAAGCTGGTTGGCGATTACTTCGCCGCGGCGCCCGACGTGGGCCATGTGAGCGTGGCGGTGGAGGGGTTCTGAATCCGGGCTGGCGGGGCAATCCTCCCCCCGCTTGAGTAGGGGCCCGAATAACGCAATTGCGTTATTGGTAGGGGAAAGTGCAGCGGGTAAGCTGCCTGCACGCTGAACACCCCGTTCCATGCGTATTTGACATGCCACCTGCCGGTAAAGCAGGTGGCATTTTCTTTGTGGGCCTGGGTTTACCCTGAAACCCTGGAGCTCAGCACCACGGCGTGCGCTCAAGCCCGGATCACGGACGCCAGAAACCGGGGGAGCCGGAAAAGCCCGGCTCTCTTCCTGCTTGCCTCCCTATCCCTCATCCCGCATCTTCTCCAGGAAGCGGTCGCGCGCCGGCTCGTCCGCCCCCGCCTTCCACACGCAATACACCTCCGACGGCACCGTCGCCTGCGCCAGCGGCAGGAACACCGCCCCCGCCATTGCCGATCGCTCCAGCGCCGCCGGCACCAGCGCGACTCCGGTGCCTTGCGATACCAGGGACACCACCGACAGCCAGTGCCGCACCTCATGCCGGATCTGCGGATAGAAGCCCTGCGCCGCGCACATCTCGAAGATGCGGTTGTAGTAATCGGGAGACGCCTTGCGGGAGAACAGCACGAAGGGCTCGCCGCGCAGCTCGCTCAGCGCCACGGTGGCCTGGCGCGCCAGGGGGTGGTCATGCGGCACGCAGCACAGGAAGGGTTCGCTATGGACCAGCGCGGTGGCCAGCTCGTCGGGCACACGGTTGGTGTGGATAAAGCCGGCATCCAGCCCATCATGCAGCAGCGCGTCGATCTGCTCCTGTGAGTTGAGTTCCGTCAGCGCTACCTGGATGCCGGGGTAGGCCGCCTGGAACTCGCGCAGGCGCTGGGGCAGGCCGCGGTACAGCATCGAGCCGACGAAGCCGATGCGCAGCCGCCCGACGGCGCCGGCCTCGATCTCGCGCGCCAGCAGGCGGGCCTCTTCGGCCTGGGCCAGCAGCGCGCTGGCCGATTCGCGGAAGGCCCGTCCGGCGGCGGTCAGGCGCACGCCACGGCTGTCGCGCTCGAACAGGCGGGCGCCTACCGAGGCTTCCAGCTGCTGGATATTGAGCGACAGCGGCGGCTGCGAGATCGACAGGCGGCGGGCGGCCCGGCCGAAGTGGAGTTCTTCGGCGAGGACGAGGAAGTAACGCAGGTGACGGAATTCCATGGCGATATAAAAAATATATGGACCAAGCCAATTTTAGAATTAGACACGAATCGCCGGACTTTGAATAATGCAGACAAAGTATCCGGCGCTACATGCCGGCAAACACAGGAGACACCTCATGCAGACCAGCGCAGCGCGCCAAACTGCCTCTTCGGTCACATCGGCCACTTCAGCCGTTCCCGCACCCTCGGCCACGCCCGCGCATCCGGTGCCGGACCAGCAAGGCGTCAACCTGTTTGCCAGCGACCCGGACCTGCGCGCGTTGCTGCCGCTTTACCTCCCGCCCGACCTGTTCGCCCACCTGCTGCCCCACCTCGATCGCATGGGTGCGATGGCCGGCGGCATGCTGGACACGCTGGCGCATACCGCCGACCAGAACAAGCCCACGCTGTCGCACCGTACCCGAACGGGCATCGACGCGCAGCACATCGAGAAGCATCCGGCCTATGTGGAGCTGGAGCGGGTCGCATTTTCCGAGTTCGGCCTGGCGGCGGCGTCGCACCGTGGCGGCGTGCTGGGCTGGGACAAGCCGATGCCGGCCGCGGCCAAGTACGCGCTGACCTACCTGTTCGTGCAGGCCGAGTTCGGCCTGTGCTGCCCGCTGTCGATGACCGATTCGCTGACCCGCACCTTGCGCAAGTTTGGCGATCCGGGGGTGGTCGAACGCTTCCTGCCCAATCTCACCACGCAGGTCTTCGAGGACCTGTACCAGGGCGCCATGTTCATGACCGAGCAGGGCGCCGGCTCCGACGTGGCCACCACCACCACCCGCGCCGCGCGCGATGCGCAGGCCGAAGGCGGCTGGCGCCTGTCGGGCGACAAATGGTTCTGCTCCAACCCGGACGCCGCGCTGGCGATGGTGCTGGCCCGCGTCGAGGATGAAAACGGCGAGGCCGCGCCCGGCATCAAGGGCGTGTCGCTGTTCCTGCTGCCGCGCACGCTGGCCGATGGCAGCGCCAACCACTACCGCATCATCCGGCTGAAGGACAAGCTCGGCACGCGCTCCATGGCCAGCGGCGAGATCCGCCTGGAAGGCGCGCATGCCTACCTGGTGGGCGAGCTCGGCCGGGGCTTTGTGCAGATGGCCGACATGATCAACAACTCGCGCCTGTCCAACGGCGTGCGCGCGGCCGGCCTGATGCGCCGCGCCTTGTCCGAGGGCCAGTTCATCGCGCGCGAGCGCCGGGCCTTTGGCAAGCGCCTGCTGGACATGCCGCTGATGCGCCGCCAGTTGCTCAAGCTCGCGCTGCCCACCGAGCAGGCCCGCACCATGGTGTTCCAGACGGCCGAGGCGCTGCGCCGCGCCGACGCTGGCGAGGCCGATGCCTATGCGCTGATGCGCGTGCTCACGCCGCTGATCAAGTTCCGCGCCTGCCGCGATGCGCGCAAGGTCACCGGCGACGCCATGGAAATGCGCGGCGGCTGCGGCTATATCGAGGAATGGAGCGACCCGCGCCTGGTGCGCGACGCGCATCTTGGCTCGATCTGGGAAGGCACCAGCAACATCGTCGCCCTCGACGTGCTGCGTGCGATCCGCCGCGAAGGCGCGCTGCCCGTGCTCGAGGCCCACCTGGCCGGCCTGCTGCAAGCCACGCCGATGCATGCCGGCGCGCGCGCCGCCTTCACCGCCGCGATCGCGCGTGCCACCACGCTGGCCGCCCGCGCCGCCGAAGCCGGCGCCGATGGCGACGTGCTGGCCCGCCAGGCCGCTTCCGGCCTGTACCACGTGACCAGCGCGGTCGCCATGGCCTGGGAAGCGGGCCGCATCGGTTCCGTGCGCCGCATGCGCCTGGCGCAGCTGGTGCTGTTGCATCGCGTGCTGCCGCAGGATCCGCTGGCAGGCGAGGCCGAGCCCGACTGGCTGGCCGACACCATTGCGCCGCCGGCGGATGGCGCCGTGGACGCCACCACGGCCGTGGAGCAGGTCAACCTGTTCTGATCCCGCAAGGGCATGACATAGCCGTGCGCGGCGCCGCCAGAAGCCGGCGCCGCACACTTCACCACGGCGCCGACCGCCGGGTGGACACCGACCTAACAGACCAATATCAGGAGACAACCATGACCCTCTGGCAACGCCTCGCCGCTGTCGCCGCCTGCACCCTCTGCGTGGGCATCGCCCCCGCGCTGGCGCAGAAGGACTTCCCGTCCAAGCCGATCATGATGATCGTGACCTACCCGCCCGGCGGCCCCACCGACGTGATGGCGCGCACCTTGGCGTCCGCGCTCAAGGGCAGCCTTGGCCAGACCGTGGTGGTGGAAAACCGAGCCGGCGCCGGCGGCAACATCGGCGCCGAAGCCGTGGCGCGCGCGGAGCCGGATGGCTACACGCTGATGTTCGGCACCTCGGCCCCGCTGGCGATCAATGTCAGCCTGTACCGCAAGATCAACTACGACCCGGTCAAGAGCTTCGCGCCGATCATCCAGATCGGGCAGCTGCCCAACGTGCTGGTGGTGAACCCTTCGGTGCCCGCCAAGACCGTGAGCGAGCTGATCGCCTACGGCAAGGCCAATCCGGGCAAGCTGACCTATGCCTCCTCGGGCAATGGCGCGTCCTCGCACCTGGCCGGCGTGCTGTTCAACAACCTGGCCGGCACGGACTTCCGCCATATTCCGTACAAGGGCACCGGCCCCGCGCTCAACGACCTGCTTGGCGGCCAGGTGAGCATGAGCTTCACCGACGTGCTGACCGCGCTGCCCTTTATCAAGAGCGGCAAGTTCCGCGTGCTGGGCGTGACCACCAAGGCCCGTTCGCAGGCGCTGCCCGATGTGCCTACCGTGGCCGAGCAGGGCGTGCCCGGCTTCGATGTCTCGGTGTTCTTCGGCGTGGTCGCGCCGGCCGGCACGCCGCCGGCGGTCATCGCCAAGCTCAACCACGCCTTTGCCGATGCCCTGCAGCAGCCCGAAGTGCGCAAGACCCTGCAGGCGCAAGGCCTGGAACTGCCGCCGTCGACCTCGCCCGAGCAGCTCGGCAGCTTCGTCAAGGCCGAGGTGACCAAATGGCGCGGCGTGGTGCAAAAGTCGGGCGCGCAACTGGACTGAGCCAGCGCCGCGCTCGCCAGCGAGCCAGCGAGGCTAGGAAAAATGGCCGGTTCAGCGGTAGTATCGATGTTTGCGAACGGGCGTGCGTTTTCCGTCCATCCGATGATCAGATGATCTCATGGCATGACGGGCCGTTCATGGGCACTGCAACGTTGCGGTGCCCGATCTGCCTTTGCGGCAGCCCTTCGTTCCCTCCTTCCACGACCGCCCCCAACCGATCCTGCCGTCCATGACCGATCTCTCCCCGCCCGCACCCGTCAACGAATTTGCCGGTGAAGCCCCGGGCCTGCTGTTTGCCCTGCCGATGCCCATGGCCCGCGTGTTCGGCCTGACCGGCGTGCACATCAACGCCAAAGAGGCGCGCGTGAGCATGGCCTACCACCCGGACCACACCAACAGCCGCGGCGACGTGCACGGCGGCGCGCTGGCTACGCTGCTCGATTGCGCCTTGTCCTGCGCCGCGCGCGGCCACGATCCGCGGCGCTTTGGCGTGGCCACGATCGACCTGTCGGTGCATTTCACCGCGCCCGGGCGTGGCGAGCTTACCGCCACCGCCTGGTGCGAGCGCCGCGGCCGTTCCCTGTGCTTCGCGCGCGGCGAGATCCGCGACGCCCAGGGCGAGCTGCTGGCGCTGGCCACCGGCACCTTCAAGCTGCTCGATCGCACGCCCGCGCCGGCCGCCTGAGCCAACCCACGTTTATCGACGCACATTTATCGACACACGTTCATCGCCGCAGTTACGGAACCCCTCTCATGAGCAAACTCCCTGTATCGCCCGGCGCGCTCGCCGGCATCCGCGTGGTCGATCTCTCCCGCATCCTGGGCGGGCCGTTCTGCGGCCAGATCCTTGGCGACCATGGCGCCGACGTGCTGAAGATCGAGCCGCCACAGGGCGACGACACCCGCACCTGGGGGCCTCCGTTCAAGGACGGCGTGGCCTCGTACTACTTCGGCCTGAACCGCAACAAGCGCGTGATGCGGCTGGACCTGACCGCCAATGCCGAGCGCGAAGTGCTGCTCGCCCTGCTGGCGGACGCCGATGTGCTGGTCGAGAACTTCAAGACCGGCACGCTGGAAAAATGGGGGCTTGGGTTTGATGCGCTGTCGGCGCGCTTCCCGCGCCTGGTGCACTGCCGGGTTTCCGGCTTTGGCGCGGATGGCCCGCTGGGTGGCTTGCCCGGCTACGACGCGGCCATCCAGGCCATGGCGGGCATCATGAGCATCAATGGCGAGGCCGGCGGCGATCCATTGCGCGTGGGCTTGCCGGTGGTGGATATGGTCACCGGGCTGAACGCCGCGCTGGGCGTCTTGCTGGCCCTGCAGGAGCGCGAGCGCAGCGGGCGCGGCCAGTTTGTCGAGGCGGCGCTGTACGACTCGGGCCTGTCGCTGCTGCACCCGCACGCGGCCAACTGGTTCATGAGCGGCAAGGAGCCGACCCGCACCGGCAACGCCCACCCGAACATCTATCCGTACGACACCGTCGCCACCGCCACCGACCCGGTCTTCCTCGCGGTCGGCAACGATCGCCAGTTCCGTATCCTGTGCGAGCACCTGGACATGGCGGGCTTTGCCGATGACGAGCGCTACGCCACCGCTGGCGCGCGCTCGGTCAACCGCGCCACGCTCAAGGTCGAGCTGGAAGCGCGCATGGGCAAGCTCGACGGCAAGGTGCTGGCCGATACGCTGGTGGCCGCCGGCGTGCCGTGCGCGCCGGTGCTGTCGGTGGCAGACGCCTTGCAGCATCCGCACACCGTGCACCGCGAGATGGTGGTGGAGATGGCGGACGGCTACAAGGGCCTGGGTTCGCCCGTCAAGCTCAGCCGCACGCCTGCCACCTACCGCTACGCGCCGCTGGCCGAGGGCGACCGGTTCCTGCCGCGCGACGCCGCCAACGATAGCGAGTAAGGAGGAGGCTGTGCCCGCTCAGTGGGGAATCATCCCCGTGAACACGTAGGCCTGCAGCATGGTGATGATGCCCACGATCACCGCGAACAGGAGGCTGTGCTTCACGGTAAAGCGGAACAGCTCGGATTCCTTGCCGACCAGCCCGGTGGCCGCGCAGGCCACCGCGATGGATTGCGGCGAGATCATCTTGCCGGTCACGCCGCCGGTGGTGTTGGCCGCCACCAGCAGCGTGTCGGACACGCCGATCTGGTGCGCGGTGGTGCTCTGCAACGAGCAGAACAGCGCATTGGACGACGTATCCGAGCCGGTCAGGAACACGCCCAGCCAGCCCAGGAAGGGCGAGAAGAACGGAAACGCCGCGCCCGTGCCGGCCAGCAGCAGCGCCAGCGTCGACGACATGCCCGAGTAGTTGGCGACAAAGGCGAAGCCCAGCACCAGCCCGATCGACAGGATCGGGCGGCGCAGCTCCATCAGCGTCTCGCCGAACGTGGCCAGCGCATCGCGCGGCTTCATGCGCAGCAGCACGGCGGAGATCAGCGCGGTCAGCAAGATGGCGGTGCCCACCGCCGATACCAGGTCGAGCTTGAGCACGGCCTCGTACGCCTTGGGCTGCGCCACGATCGGCGCGGCCTTGATCACCAGCTGGTCCAGCGCCGGCACATGGAACTTCAGCACCCACCCGGCCAGCGCGCCGCTGCCGGCGAACAGCGCCTTGAACGGCGGCAGGCTCCATACCGTGACAATGGCGGTGAGGATGCCGAACGGCGCCCACGCGCGCACGGTCTGCGCCACGGTGTAAGGCGAGGCACGGCGGTTGTCGCCCGCACCATTGCCAAAGGCTCCCGCACCGCTTGCCAGCCCGCCACCCATGCGCGCCAGTGCTGCCGCACAGCCGCTGCCGGCCTTCACCGCGCCGCCAGCCCGGTGGCTTGCGCGCTTCGGCTGCCACACCTTGAGGAACAGCGTCAGCGATACCAGGCTTACCAGCGCCGAAGTGATGTCCGGCAACTCCGGCCCGATATGGTTCGACGTGAAATACTGCGTCACCGAAAAGCTCACGCCGGTCACCAGCGCCGCCGGCCACGTCTCCTTCACGCCGCGCTTGCCGTCCATGATGAACACCAGCCAGAAGGGCACCGCCAGCGACAGCAGCGGCAATTGCCGGCCCGCCATCGCGCCGATGTGCATGGCGTCGATGCCCGTCACCTGGCCCGCGACGATGATCGGAATGCCCATGGCGCCGAACGCCACGGGCGCGGTATTGGCGATCAGGCACAGGCCCGCCGCATAGAGCGGGTTGAAGCCGAGGCCGACCAGCAGCGCAGCGGTGATCGCCACCGGCGCGCCAAAGCCGGCCGCGCCTTCCAGGAAGGCGCCGAAGGCAAAGCCGATCAGCAGCATCTGCAGGCGCTGGTCATCGGTGATGGCCAGCACGGACGCGCGGATGATGTCGAACTGCCCGGTCTTCACCACGATCTTGTAGAGGAACACCGCGGTCACGATGATCCACGCGATCGGCCACAGGCCGTAGGCAAAGCCGAAGCCCGCGGCGGCAAGCGCTTGCGGCACCGGCATGCCGTAGGCAAGGATGGCCACGCCGATGGACAGCAGCAGCGTGATGGCGGCGGCCACGTGGCCCTTCATGCGCAGCACCGCCAGCGCGAGGAAGAAGAACAGGATGGGCAGCGCAGCCGCGAGCGCGGACAGCCACAGGCTGCCTAGCGGCGTGTAGGTCTGGGTCCAAGGTTGCAAGGTGGGTCTCCTCCGGGGATTGCGTTTGAATGGATTCTTGGGGCGATTTGTTGTGTTGCAGTCGTTCTAACTTGCCGTCGGTTTGCTCCCCTCTCCCACGCAGTGGGAGAGGGGCCGGGGGAGAGGGCGGGCGCTCGCTCGAAGTGATACGCGTCGCTCTTGCGAAGGCCCGCCCTCTCCCACAACCCCTCATACGCTGCGCGGGAGAGGGGTGCTACGCCAGCGCGAAATGGCGCTCGGGCGTCATGGCTTTCGTTCTTGTCTACTCAGCCTGTCCGCGTTCGCGCAGCAAATCGGACAAACTGCGCGGCGCGGGCGTCAGCGGTGCGCGATGCCGTGTCCACCCGAGCTGCCGCTTTGGCGTGAGCACACGCAGCCGCGTGGCCGCCCAGCGGAACAGCCGATAGGTCAGCGGATGCGCAAACGCACCGCTCCAGAATCGCCAGACCAGGTGTTCGCCGCGGCTGAACTTGGCGCCCTGACCGCGCAGCGGATTTGCCACCTGTTCGTGCGGATTGCGGTTGGCTTCGGTGCGCAGGCGGATCAGCAGTTGCGGAATCGGGATGCGCACGGGGCACACTTCTCCGCAAGCGCCGCACAGGCTGGAGGCAGTGGCCAGGTCCGCCGTGGCATCGAGCCCGAGCAGGTGCGGCGAGATGATCTTGCCGATCGGCCCGGGGTAGGTGGTGCCGTAGGCATGGCCGCCGATGCGCGTGTACACCGGGCAATGGTTCATGCAGGCGCCGCAGCGGATGCATTGCAGCGTGGCGCGCAGTTGCTCGTCGGCGTAGGCCTGGCTGCGGCCGTTGTCCAGCAGCACCAGGTGCACCTCGCGCGGGCCATCGCGCTCGCCCGCGCGGCGCGGGCCGGAGATCAGGTTGAAGTAGGTGGTGATGGCCTGCCCGGTGGCCGAGCGCGTCAGCAGGCTGGCCAGCGGCACGATGTGCTCGAGCCTGGCCACCACCTTCTCCATGCCCATGATGGCAATGTGCACATCGGGCACGGTGGTGGACAGGCGGCCGTTGCCCTCGTTCTCCACCAGCCACAGCGTGCCGGTGTCGGCGGCGGCAAAGTTCACGCCGGACAAACCGATGTCGGCGTTCACGAACGCCTGGCGCAGCGCGCGCCGGCCGGTCTGGATCAGTTCGTCCACGTCTTCGGTATAGGGCGTGCCGGGGATATGCTGCGCGAACAGCTCGGCAATGTCGCCGCGCGTCTTGTGGATGGCCGGCATCACGATGTGCGACGGCTTCTCGCCCGCGAGCTGCACGATGTACTCGCCCATGTCGGACTCGATGCAGTCGATGCCACGCTCGGCCAGGTAATGGTTCAGCTCGATTTCCTCGCTGGCCATCGACTTGCCCTTGATCACGCTGCGTGCCTGGCGCGCCTGCGCGATGCCGTGCACGATGGCATTGGCTTCATCCGCGGTCTCGGCCCAGTGCACCTGCACGCCGGCCGCGGTGAGCTTGTCCTCCAGCTGCACCAGCAGGTCAGGCAGTTGCGACAGTGCGTGCTGGCGGATCGCTTCGCCCAGGTCGCGCAGCTGCTCCAGCTCATCGCCGTCGGGGAACTGCACGGCGCGCTTGGCCTGCAGGAAGTCCATGGCGCCGCGGAAGCTGCTGCGCAGCTTGGGGTCGTCCAGCGCCGCGCGCGAGCGCGCCTTGAAATCCGCGGAGGGCACGAAGTGCAGGGGCTTGGCGGCGGCCTGGGCGGTGGTTTGCGTACTCATTGCGCGGCTCCCGTCCCGGCGCTGCCGGTCACGATGATCACCCACAGCTCGCGCGGGCCATGCGCGCCGTAGGCCAACGTTTGCTGGATATCCGAGGTCTTGGATGGGCCGGATACCAGTACCAGGTTGGTCGGCATGCCAGCGCTCCAGCGCTCGGCGCGCGCGGCGGCATGCAGGTCCGGATGCAGCGTCTCGGCGTACACGAGCGCGATATGCAGCGGCGGCACCAGCGAGACCGTGCGCGGCGTTTGCGTGTCGGGCGCCAGCACCAGCGTGCCGGTAGCGGCAATGCCGGAGAGCGCCACCGTGAAGCCTGCGTCCACGGTGTCGAATAGCTCCGCTTTCCAGTCTTCGATGGGGCGGTCGTAAGACAGCGGCGCCACGGTGCCGGGCAAGGCGCCCATCAGTGCCGCGCCTTCCTCGGCAGCAGGGTCCAGCAGCAGGCGGCGCACGCCGGCGGCGGCGAGCCTGCCCGCGAGTTGCGCGGGCCAGGCCTCGGCGCTCGCGCACCAGGCCAGCGCGTGAGAGGCGCCCAATGCAGCCTGCATGGCCTGCGCCAGCTCGGCGGGGGAGGCCGCCTCGCGGCGGGCGTCGTAGTGTGCAGCGATGCGCGCATCCAGTTGGCTGGTATCCGCGGTGGAAGCGGCGGTGGGCGTGGCCGTGGCCGTGGCCGCGCGCAGCCGGCCGAGCATGCGCTCGCGGGCGTTCAGTGCGCTCATGCTTGCTCCTTGGCGCCGCCGCCGGTACGCCGCCACAGGAAGGTGGCGAGATGCTCGACAGGCAGGGGCGCGCCCTGGTGCCTGGCCGCGTGCCCGATATTGAGCAGGCAGCCGCAGTCGGCGGAGACCAGCCGATCGCAGCCAGTGGCGCAGGCCGAGGCGATCTTGTCCTGCACCATCGCACCCGAGATATCGGGATGCTTGAGCGAGAAGGTGCCGCCAAAGCCGCAGCACTCGGACTCGCGCTGATGCTCGGCACGGGTGATGCCCGGCAGGGCGTCGACCAGGGCCACGCCATGGTCGCGCGTACCCATTTCTCGACGTGCCGCGCAGGAGGTGTGCAGCACCACGGTCTCGGGCGGCTGGCCGGCGACGCCGCTTACGTCGAAGCGGACTTTCAGCACATGCAGCAGGAATTCGCTCAGCTCAAATACGCGCTCGGCCAGCGCAAAGGCCTTGGGGCCGGCCACGGGATCGTCCGCGAACAGCTGCGGCCAGTGGTGCCGCATCATCCCGGCGCACGAGCCCGAGGGTACGATCACCGGCCACGGTTCGGCGAACAGGTCGAGCTGGGCCAACGCCACCGTCCGGGCCTGCTCCGGGTTGCCGCTGCTATAGGCGGGCTGGCCGCAGCAGCTCTGTCCGCGCGGGAAGTGCACGGCCAGGCCTTCGCGCTCCAGCAGGCGCACCGTGTCCAGGCCGGCTTGCGGCACGAACACGTCGACCAGGCAGGTGGCGAACAGGTAGGCCTGGGCCGGGGCAGGGGGATAGCGCCTTTGCTTCATGTCTCGCTCCGTGGGGGCGGCCGCCTGGCTGTCGGGCCGGCCGTTGTTTGAGCGCATAATTCCGCGAGACGCGCGCCAGTTCAAATTGGTTGGACCAGTTGGGCGCGGGCAAGGATTCCGGAGCGAGAGGATGGCGGCGGGCAGGCAGGCGCGCGGGCGCGTGGAAGAGGTCATGCGGAAACTGGAAACGTCGATGCTGGACGGCACCTGGCAGGCTGGCGCCCGCCTGCCCGCGGAGCGGCTGCTCGCCGAGCAATATGGCGTTGCGCGCAACACCATCCGCGAGGCCACCCAGCGGCTGGCGGCGCGGGGCTTGCTGCAAAGCCGGCAGGGCGCCGGCGTGTTCGTCACCGAGCAGTTGCGCACCGGCTTTGCCTCGCCATGGCGCCAGCTGGTGGCGGACCACCCGGTGCTGCGCGACGATATCCTGGAGTTTCGCCGGGTGCTGGAGGGCGCTACCGCCTACTTTGCCGCGCTGCGCGCGGATGCCGCGGATCTCAAGCGCATCCGTGGCCTGCTGCGCGCGCTCGAAGCCGCCCGCCAGCAAGACGACACGGCCGCCGAGGCGCAGGCTGACGCCAAGCTGCATGAGGCCATTGCCCAGGCCTCGCACAACACCATGTTCCTGCACCTGCATACCAGCGTGATCGGCATGCTGCGCGAGCACATCACCATCAACGGCACGGGCCTGCGGCTGCAGGACGAGGATGCCTCCGCGCTACTGCTGCTGCAACACCGCACGCTGTGCGAGGCCATCTGCGCGCGCCGGCCGGAGGAGGCGCGCACCGCCATGCAGACGCATATCGACTTTGTGCGCAGCCGGGTGGAGCAGCAAGGAGAGGGGGCAAGCGCCTGAAGCCGGGCGCTTGATCGGCGTGAATTGGTGTGAATTGGCGTGAATTGGTCCTACCGGTGACGTCAGGTGTCAGATCAGGCCCTTGTCCGACAGCTCGCGCTTGAGATAGGCGTAGTAGATCGGCCCGGCAATCACGCCGGGGACGCCATACAGAGACTCCATCAGCAGCATCACCGTGAGCAGCTCCCAGGCCGCGGCATTAATGCGCGCGCCGATGATGCGCGCGTTGAGGAAGTACTCGAACTTGTGGATCACCACCAGGTAGAACAGCGAGGCAATCGCCATGGGCAGCGAGATCGATAGCGAGGCCACCACGATGCCCGTGTTCGACACCAGGTTGCCCAGCACCGGCAGCAGCCCCACCAGGAAGGTGAGGGCGACCAGCGTCTTGGTCAGGGGCAGGTGCACGCCAAACAGGGGCAGCACCACCAGCAGGTAGATCGCGGTCAGCACGGTGTTGATCAGCGAGATCTGTACCTGGGCGAAGATGAACTGCGAGAACGCCAGCTGCAGGTTGCGGGCGCGTTCCACCAGCGCCGAGGCCAGCGGCCTGCGGTTCGGCTTGGAGATGGCGCGGTACAGCGCGACCATGGCGCCGATCACCAGCCCGATCAGGATGTGCGCGAGGCTGCGCAGCACCTCGGCGCCGAACTTCTGGGCCATCTGCGCGTGCTCGCGCAGCCAGTCAATCAGGGCATTGGCCAGCTCATCCACGCCGCGCGGCAGCGCGTCGCTGACCCATACCGGCAGCTGGGCGCGGGACTTGTCGATGATGTCGGCCGTGCGGATCAGCAGGGTGTCGAGCGTATTGCCGTCGCCGCTGACAAAGCGCACCAGCGCCCAGCCCCCAAGCGTGAGTCCCAGCAGGGTGACAGCGGAGAGAATCGCCACCGCCAGGGCGTCGTGGCGCTGATGCAGGCGCACCAGCTTGGGTGCCAGCACATCCACCAGCGAGTACAGCAGCAGGCCCGCCAGGAGCGCCGCCACCAGGTTGGCCTGCATCACCACCCAGAGCGCCAGGGCGGTCAGGATGTAAGCGGCGGTGGTGACGCTGAACCACTTTACGTCCGGCAAGCGGGGTATGCGTGGCGGATCGGGTTGATTCATCAAGTCTCCTGCATTGGGGGGCCGCGCCGTCGGGTGCACGGCCGGGTGTCTGTGCATCTGTGCATTGTACGGCGCTCGATTGTCCGATGCGCCGCCGGCGAAGGCAAGCGCCCAAGGGCGACAATGGACGCCCGTGGTTGCTATGATCGGGCTGTGCGCGGGCCCGCCAGCTGACCGAGACCGATCCCATGACCTTTGCCCACACCGTAGCCTCGCGGCGGCATCTCTTCGCCGATCTCAAGACCTTGCTGGCCAAGGCCAGCCCGGCACGCTCGGGCGACTACCTGGCCGGGCTCGCGGCCGCCAGCGAGGAGGAGCGCATGGCCGCGCGCATGGCGCTGGCTGAGGTGCCCCTGGCGCACTTCCTGGCCGAAGCGCTGGTGCCCTATGAGGAGGACGAAGTCACGCGCCTGATCCTCGATCGCCATGACGGCCTCGCCTTTCGCGAGATCGCGTCCTTTACCGTGGGCGACCTGCGCAACTGGCTGCTGCTCCACGAGACCGACTTCGCCGCTTTGACACGCGTGGCGCCGGGCATCACGCCGGAGATGGCGGCCGCGGTCAGCAAGCTGATGCGCAACCAGGACCTGATCGCGGTGGCGCGCAAGTGCCGGGTGGTCACGCGCTTTCGCAATACCATCGGCCTGCCCGGGCATCTGTCCGTGCGGCTGCAGCCCAACCATCCCACCGACGATGCCCGGGGCATCGCCGCCTCGATGATCGACGGCCTGCTCTATGGCTGCGGCGATGCCACCATCGGCATCAACCCCGCGACCGACAACCTCGGCGCCATCGTCACCCTGCTGCGCCTGGTCGACGACTTGCGCTGCCGCTTCGACGTGCCCACGCAGTCCTGCGTGCTGACCCACGTTACCAATACCCTGCGCGCTATCGAGCAGGGCGCGCCGGTGGACCTGGTGTTCCAGTCGGTGGCCGGCAGCGAGCAGGCCAACGCCGGCTTTGGCATCAGCCTGGCGCTGTTGCGCGAGGCGCACGACGCCGCGCAAGGCCTGGCGCGCGGCACGGTGGGCAACAACGTGATGTATTTCGAGACCGGCCAGGGCAGCGAGCTGTCGGCCAACGCGCACCACGGCGTGGATCAGCAGACCATGGAGGCAAGGGCGTACGCGGTGGCGCGCGAGTTCTCGCCGCTACTGGTCAATACCGTGGTGGGCTTCATCGGCCCGGAGTATCTCTACGACGGCAAGCAGATCATCCGCGCGGGTCTGGAAGACCATTTCTGCGGCAAGCTGCTCGGCGTGCCGATGGGCTGCGATGTCTGCTACACCAACCACGCAGAGGCCGACCAGGACGACATGGATACGCTGCTGACGCTGTTCGGCGTGGCCGGCATCAACTTCATCATGGGCGTGCCCGGCGCCGACGACATCATGCTGAACTACCAGAGCACCTCGTTCCATGACGCGCTCTACCTGCGCGACACGCTGGGCCTGCGGCCCGCGCCGGAGTTCGAGGCCTGGCTGCAGGCCATGGGCATCTTCGGCGAGGACGGGCGGCTGCTTGAGCTTGCCGAGCGCCAGCCGCTGCTGCAGCTTGCGCACGGCTTGTGAGCCCCAGGCCATGACGCCATGAACCGCAAACTGGTCCAAGACAACCCCTGGCAGCGCCTGCGCCAGTTCACCGCCGCGCGTATCGCGCTGGGCCGCGCCGGCCACAGCCAGACCACGCAGGCCGTGCTTGCCTTCGGGCTGGCGCATGCGCAAGCGCGCGATGCCGTGCACCTGCCGCTCGCGCGCGAGGCCATCGAGCGGGCGCTGCATGATGCGGGATTCAGCAGCGTGGCCGCGCACAGCGCCGCGCCGGATCGCCAGCATTACCTGCGCCGCCCAGACTTGGGGCGCCAGCTTGACGAAGCCAGCCGTGCGCGGCTGGCGCAGGCACGCCCGGCGGAGCCGCCCGACGTGGTGTTCGTGATTGCCGATGGTCTATCCGCGCTCGCGGCCGAACGCCACGGCGTGGCATTGCTGCTGCATGTCCGCGAACGCCTGCCGGGCTGGCGCATCGGGCCGGTGGTGGTGGCCGAACAATCGCGCGTGGCGCTGGGCGACGAGGCCGGCCACCTGCTTGGCGCGCGCCAGGTGGTGATGCTGATCGGCGAGCGGCCCGGGCTGAGTTCGCCGGACAGTCTCGGCATCTATCTCACCTATGACCCGCGGCCCGGCCGCAGCGATGCCGAGCGCAACTGCATCTCCAATGTGCGGCCCGAAGGGCTGCCCTATGCGCCGGCCGCGGACAAGCTCGCCTTCCTGCTGCGCGGCGCGCTGGCGCTGGGGCGCAGCGGCGTGGACCTGAAGGACGACAGCGAGCACGCGGCGCTGCCCGAGCCGGCGGCGAGCGCACTGCCGGCGTCCGGCACGAACACTGACTGAGAAACCGACCGATCCGGCCGATCACGCCGGCGGCCGGGCATTGCCGTGCCGTTTTGCCGTCGCATCACAACAACGAAGAAGAAGAAATCGCCATGAAGCACAAGAGCCCGCTGATCGCATCCCTGCTAGTGTTCCGTTCCGTTGTTAACGGATCTATATTTTTGTAGGATGTTGGTATCGACGATACGGGAGATGCCAACATGCCAATGGGACGACCGAAGCTGGATCTGGTGTTGAGCGAAGACGAGCGGTCTCAACTTGCCTCGATGGCGCGTTCGCGGAGTATCCCGGCGTCGCTGGTTGCGCGGGCATGCATCGTTTTGGGAACAGGGCACTAGCCCGCTGACGCGGGGGTGTCTCTTTAGGGCGGGGTTTTGATGCTTCTGGCTGCTTGCGCGGCTGGGCGGCTTTGATGGTTGATGGGCTGGACGTGTTTTGGCGCTTCTAGCTGCTGTCGCGGCTGTACGGTGTTGGCCGTTTTAGAACGTGTGAGATGTCACTTTTCTTTACTCGTAAAGAAAAGATGGTATGAACGCGCCCCGTCCCCGCAGTGGAGCGCGAGGAGCCGAAACGGTAGTGTGGGTCGGGCAAAAAAAGCCTGACGAGAAGGGGGGCCCTCCAGACCGAACGGCATCGCAATGTGCCAGAGTGGAAGATGTCACCACCACTACAGGAACGGAGGGACCCGAAATGAATGCTATGACATTTGGGCTGGATATTGCAAAGCATGTGTTCGTGCGACCTGAAAGTCGCCTGAATTTCTGTTTCACAGGAGAACGTATGACCTGACGAAACCGGTTGTTCCATCAACCGTTCCCTACCCAGACATGCGGAGCCGGTAACAGCTCGGTATGAAGCTCTGGGGACAACGTAGCCGCCGGATAACCGGTACGCCCAGCCGCGAGGCGAAGCGGAATCTGCCAGCGCGAAGGCGGAGAGGAGCAAGGGATGAGTGGGTACGACCAACACATGTGAACTTCTGATAAACGTCGTGATCTTTGACAAGCCAAACGTGCTGACAGGCTTGAACCAAAACGGTATGCGGTGAGGAGTGGTCTTTGAATACTGGGCCACCATGGACAACCAGCCGCCGGCGAAGAGGAAGGGTCCGCCCCGCTCGGAGATTCATGCGGAACAGGGTAAGCCCATAGCACTGCCGGCGACGGCAGGCGAACCGTAAGGAACGCTGCTGGTGCTGTGGGTAAAGGAATGCGGAGAAAGCGAACGCCCGGCTGTAATGGCCGGGATACGGGCTGCAACATTGCCCGACACGAAAGTGGGCAGACTTCCGCAGGGTCATTCATGGCGAGAGAACCTTGACTAATCGTTATACGGGGAAGAGCAGATGACGGCGAGCGACGTGCAAGCGAGCGCGGCTGGTGCGTCCTCGCACCCGGCACGGATGTGGGAGCAGGCAAACTGGTCGCACATCGCGGCCGACGTGAAACGACTTCAGGCGCGTATCGCTAAGGCAACATGGGAGGGCAGATGGGGCAAG